>CAOJNR010000034.1 GCA_948439925.1 uncultured Clostridia bacterium | reverse complement strand
CCAAGAATGAAAGAAAGAAAGAAATATGGTCTCAAAAAAGCAAGAAAAGCATCTCAATTCTCAAAACGTTAATATTTGCAAAAGAACTTGGAACGCCAAGTTCTTTTATTTTACGCTATGTTTGTTATTAAATTATAACTAATATTTAAAAATTTTAATAAACGACAAAAACTTCAAAATTTTCTTGATTATTCTTTGGAAAAAGGTCTAAGTTGTGTTAGAATATAAAAAAAGGAAGGGGAAATATGATTTATGACTGCATTGTTATTGGCGGAGGACCTGCTGGAATCACTGGCGCAATTTACGCCAAAAGGGCAAATAAAAGCGTTCTTATAATTGAAAAATTTATGCCAGGCGGACAGGTTGCTGTGATTGGTCAAATTGAAAATTACACAGGCTTTGAAAGTATTGACGGCTTTGAACTTTCAAACAGATTCTTCTCTCATGCGCAAAAATTGGGCGTTGAATTTGCCTTTGAAGAGGTGCAAAGCGTGGATTTTTCTGGCAAGATTAAGTCGATAAAATGCAATAAAAACACCTATGAAGCCAAGAGCGTTATTCTTGCGCTTGGCTCAAATTCACGCAGTCTTGGCATCGATGGCGAGCAAGAATTCAAGGGTAAAGGAGTAAGTTATTGCGCCATTTGCGACGGCAATTTTTTCAAAGGAAAACGCGTGGCAGTGGTTGGCTCTGGTGACTCGGCTTTCTCAGATGCGAATTATCTTTCTGGGCTTTGCGAGAAGGTTTTTATTCTCACAAAGGACAATCTTAAATTGCATAATTATGCAGAGTCTGAATTTGATCAAACTGAGAATGTGGAGATAATCAAAGGCACAGTTGCCAAGAAAATTGTCGGAGATGGAAAAGTGCAAAGTTTGAAATATTTGCATGAAGGCGAAGAAAAACTGCTTCAAGTTGATGCTGTCTTTGTTGCAATCGGCAGAACACCAGACACAAGCATGCTTGAAGGCAAACTTGACCTCAATGACAAAGGCTATATTAAGTGCGACCAAAACATGCACACGTCTGAAAAAGGTGTTTTCGTTTGTGGCGACGTGCGGGAAAATTCCATTCGCCAAATCTCAACCGCGGTAGGCGATGGTGCGGTCGCTGGAACAGAAGTGATAAAATATGTTTCTCTTTTTGATAAGGGGATTATACTTTAACAAAAAAGTCGGCTTGTTAAGGCTGACTTTTTTTGTAAATCAATTTGTTGATTTCTTTCATTGTTCTGATGATTGCATTTATTTGGGCTTTGATTGACGCATCTCTCACAGCATACTTTTGCACTGGCTCATACATTTTGCATTTATGGCAATGTAACTTTTTTGCACGTCTACATTGCCCACAGTCAACTTCACTGAATCGTTTTAACAATTCGTTGTATACAAAGTGCGCCCGATAATATTTGCAATCTTTTTTCAACTCAAATTCCATACTTTTCCTCCTTTTATTACATATTTGTAATATTATACCACTACATATATGTAATGTCAATCAATTTACTACAAATTTGTGATAAAATATAATTATGAAAACTAAATTTGCAGAAAGATTAAAAGAATTAAGATTAGAAAAAGGTATATCTTTGGTGGCTCTTAGTAAAGAGGTTAAGTTTAGTGATGCAACATTAAGTCGTTGGGAGAATGGTATATCTGATGTTAGTGGTGCTGGGTTAGTTGCTCTTGCCAAATTTTTTGGCGTTACAACTGATTATTTATTAGGATTAGAAGATTAAAAAAATATAAAATTTATCAATCTTCATCCTCTTCCTGCGAGTGTTTTGCGGTGTTGAGGAATGAGGCGCAGTCGCTTGCGAGAAAGACCTTTCCATACTTTTTGTTGACTTCAACAAGTGGTGCGGAAATGTCTTTTTTTGTGTCAAACATTGACATCTGTTGCGCGTTAGATGAGATTAGCGACGACGCTCTTAGCCTTATTGCTCTGATAGGAAAGTTATATTTACATAATTTATCAGCAATTTTAAGTCCTTCGTTTGCTAGGTCGGAAATTGATTGCGTTGGGCGCACTTTTTGAGATTTGTGAAAACGCTCCAACTTGCTTGATTTTATGGTTAGCGAAAGTGTCTGGCACAGCACTTTGTGTTTGACCATGCGTGCAGACACTTTTTCGGCGAGGAAATATATCGTTTTCTTGACATCTTCGCGTGAAGTGATATCTTTAATGGTTGTTGTGCCGTTGCCGATTGATTTTGGCGGAGGAAGAGAGTAGTAATCAAGCACATTCTCTTCAAACTCGCCAAGCAATTTCATTTTGAGTTCAAGTCCAGTTTTGCCCATACTTTCTTTCAAATATGAGTCTGGCAATGTGACAAAATCTCCGATTGTTTTGATGTTTATTTGGCTGAATCTTCGCTCCAAGCGGTGACCTATGCCCACGATTGAGTTGAGGGGCAAAGAATAGGTCATTTCTTTAAAGCGAGAAAACGGTATTTCAGTAGTTGCGTCAGGTTTTTTCATGTCTGAGCCAAGTTTTGCAAATATCTTTGAAAAACTCACGCCAACGGACACCGTGAATCCAAACTCCTCTTTGACCTTTTCTCGAATTTCGTCCGCTATTTCTTTGCCTGACTTTTTGAGGTAATTAAGGCTGTCAGTCACATCCAGCCAGCACTCGTCAAGCCCAAGTGGTTCAACAAAATTGGTATAGTTAAGATAGAGGTTGTGAAGGCGATAGGAAATCTCTTCATAAAGGTCATAATGGGGTGGCAAACAGACAATGTCAGGGCAGAGATTTTTGGCTTCCCAAATGGCTTGACCTGTTTTGACGCCATACTTTTTGGCAATTTCATTCTTGGCAAGGATTATTCCAGTTCTCTTTTTGGGGTTGCCAGTCACTGCAACAGGCTTATCTTTCAGTTCGGGACGGGTGGCACTTTCGACTGAGGCGAAAAAATTATTTACATCAGAATGCAAAATTGTTCGCTCTTTCATTTGGCAAATTCCTCCCTTTTATTGTATAATTGGAATTAACAAGGAGAAATATGCAACAAGTTAAAGTTAGCCGTGAAAAAAGTTACTATAACTGCTACTGCGACGCCATCAGAACTGCTCTTAACTGCTTTTTGCCAGTCGAAGAGAGCGAAGCTCTTTTGGAGGAGGTAAACTTCTCAAATGAAGAGCTGTTGACTCTTGCGAGGTTTGCTTTGGCGCTAAATAGTCGTGCGGGCGTGGGTAAAGTCAATCTCAGCGTGCCAAATGCCGATATCCTTCCATATTTCGAGGAATTTGGACTTGAAGGCAAGGTAATTTTGCCTTTTGAAGCGATTGGCTCACTCAAAACCAGCGATTATGTCGGCGGAAGAGTGGCTATGGAAGTGAAGTCACTGCTAGACGAAGATGAAAAGACGCTAAGTGCCATTTCTGACCTTTCAGGCAAGATGAAACTGCCAGTTTTTATCGGCTTTGGCAGAACGCTTGAAGAGGTTGGAAGAATTAGTCAAAAATATAACCTCTCGCCAGCACGTGTGCTTGAAGACTTTGGCTTTTTGGATAGAAAATGTTATCTTCTTGGGTGCAATTTTATTGATAAGGACGACTTTGACATCATCTATTCATATGGCGGGAAAGTCATTTTGACGCCACGCTGTGATATGATGCTCGGCCGTGGTGCTGTTAACCTTTACTCACTTGAAAACAAAGGAATTTCTTTCCGTTTCGCAAGCGAGAGTTATCCTTTTATAGACATGGCAAATGAGGCCGAAATTGCGCGTGGAAACACGTCAAATCTTCTCTATGAACGAGGTCTAATCAGTACAGAAAGCCTTTTGAAAGCGCTTTTGCTTGAAGAAGAAGACTCTGAACGAAGCATAGAAAAAGACAAAGTCTTTCCGCTTGAAAATGTCTTTAAAATTGATGAAAATTGCACAAAAAAAGAGGATGAAAAATTTAACCTCTTAAAAACACAAACTGAAAAAATTATTAAGGAGAAAATATGGAAATCGTAAATCAACTTGCAAGTGAATTTGGACTTAAAACGGAGTATTCACAAAATATTATAAACCTCTTGGACGAAGGGTGCACAATCCCGTTTATTGCCCGTTATAGAAAGGAAATGCACGGAACTTGTGACGACCAAACAATTCGTGAGTTTGCTGACAGACTCAAATACCTTCGAAACTTGAATGATGAGAAAACCAAGGTCGAAAAAGCAATCACAGAGCAGGGCAAATGGACTGACGAGATTGCAAAAGCACTTTCTGAGGCGAGAACTATGACCGAGGTTGAGGATATTTATCGTCCATACAAACCAAAGCGTAAGACAAGAGCGTCAGTGGCTATTGCTAAGGGACTTGAAGGTTTGGCTGATATATTGCAAGCGCAAAGCAAAGCTTTCGTTCTAAAAGATGAAGCGAAAAAATATATCACAGAAGAAGTTAAAGATGAGAACGAGGCTATTGCTGGCGCAAAGGATATTGTTGCTGAGCGCATTTCAGACAACGCAGAACTCAGAAAAGAACTTCGCGCTCTTCTTGAAAGCAAGGCGACCATTTCTTGCGAACTTGTTGAAAACGAGAACAGTGCAACTTATGAAACCTACGCTGGATTTAAGCAAGAGGTGAAAAATATTCCTTCACACAGAATATTGGCAATCAACCGTGGCGAGAAGGAAAAATGCCTTAAAGTTAGCATAAATATAGACGAAAAACTCACTTTTGCAGTGATTAATAAGTTCTTTAAAAAGAATAATGAGGACACTGATGCTGTCATGGAAGAAACCATTGCAGACAGTTATGAACGACTTCTTTTTCCAGCCCTTGAACGCGAGTGCAGGAACAATTTGACTGACAGGGCAAACGAGCAAGCTATCAAGATGTTCGAGGTCAATTTGAAGCCACTTCTTTTGGAAGCTCCACTTAAAAATAACATCATTTTAGGTCTTGACCCAGCGTATAGAACAGGTTGCAAGATTGCAGTCATTGACAAGAACGGCAACGTGCTTGACACAACAGTTATCTATCCAACCCCACCTCAATCAAAAACAGAAGAGTCAATCGAAAAACTTAAAAAACTTATTGAAAAGTATAATGTCGATGTTGTGTCAATCGGCAATGGAACAGCGTCAAAAGAGGCTGAAATCTTTGTTGCTGAACTTATCAAACATGTGTCACGAAAGGTGAGTTACGCTGTTGTCAGCGAGGCTGGCGCGTCGGTATATTCTGCGTCAAAACTTGGCGCTGAGGAATTCCCTGACTATGACGTTTCTCTTCGCAGTGCGGTGTCAATCGCAAGACGTCTTCAAGACCCACTTGCTGAACTTATCAAGATTGATGTTAAATCTATCGGCGTTGGTCAGTATCAGCACGACATGCCTCAAAATCGCCTCACAGAAGTTTTAACTGGTGTGGTTGAAGACTGCGTTAACAGCGTTGGCGTTGACCTTAACACCGCATCTCCAAGCCTTCTTTCTTATGTGTCAGGGCTTAACATGTCGATCGCAAAAAATATTGTTTCTTTCAGGGCAAAAAACAAGGGAATAAAAAACAGAGCCGAACTTCTTGAAGTTTCCAAACTAGGGCCAAAAGCCTATGAACAGTGCGCAGGTTTCTTGCGCGTTGTTGGCGGTGAGGAAATCCTTGATAACACCTCTGTTCACCCAGAAAGTTATCAGGCAACAAAGAAACTTTTATCTTTATTCAAACTCAGCGAACAGGATATCAAAAACGGTAACCTAGTTGAACTGCCAAACCTTGTCAGTGCAATGGGCGAAGAAAAAGTTGCAAAGGCTTGCGAAATTGGTGTTCCAACACTTCAAGATATCGTCAAAGAACTTCTTAAACCAGGCAGAGATATTCGTGAAAGTATGCCAAAACCAGTTCTTAGAAGTGACATTTTGTCACTAGAAGACTTAAAGGAAGGCATGGTAATTTCTGGAACTGTCCGAAACGTTGTCGACTTCGGCGCGTTTGTCGATATCGGCGTTCACCAAGACGGACTCGTTCATATCTCTCAAATCTCTGATGCTTTCATAAAACATCCGTCAGAAGCGCTTAAAGTTGGTGACCGCGTTGAAGTGAAAGTTCTTTCAGTTGATGCTGGAAAGAAGAGAATTTCCCTCACAATGAAAGGCATTGAAAAGGAAAACGAAAACTAACATTTTGCATTTGAAATAAAGGATTATTATATATGAACAAATGCCCATATTGTAACACCTCCTATGAGGAAATCTTGCAGACTGGCTTTGTTGGCTGTGCCCATTGTTATGCTGAGATTGATGAGCTGAAATCGGCAGTCAACAGCCTTTATAATGGGCAAAAACACAAGGCGAGGAGGAAGTGATGGAAGAATTTGACAGCATTGCCATTTCCTCGCGTGTTCGTCTTGCAAGGAATATTTGCGGGCATAAATTTTACACAAAATTGACAGACGATAAGGAAGCCGAAGAGATCACTTCATCAGTTATGGAAAACCTTGAAGACTTTGGTGTTTTCAACTTTTTATCGCTTAAAGAATTGTCGCTCTCAGAGTGTAATGTTCTTTTTGAAAAGCATTTGATAAGCCGTGAACTTATTGCCAATAAGGATATTTCCTCACTTGCAATCAGCGAAGATGAAAAAATTATCATCATGATAAATGAAGAGGATCACATCAGAGAGCAATGCCTTGAAAAAGGTTTCAATCTTTATAAACCTTATCGCAGACTTAAAAAAATTGACAATGCGCTCCTTAGCGATCTTGACATAGTTTTTGATGAGAAACTTGGTTTTATAACAGCCAGCCCGTCAAATCTAGGAACAGGAATGCGCGCCTCTGTTATGCTTTTTTTGCCAGCTCTTGAACGGCTTGGCAAGATTTCTGAAATAATCGACCGCGCAGGTATGAGCGGACTTACTTTCAGAGGAATTTATGGCGAAGGTAGCAAGGCTCTGGGTGGCTTTTATCAAGTTTCGAATCAAGGCCTTCACACTCTCAGCGAAAGCGAGATTATAGATAAAGTCAGCGAATTTATTTATAGCCTTTGCAATGAGGAAAAAGAGGCAAGACTTGCACTTTTAGAAAGTCAGAGAGATGAAATTTTGGATGAATGTAGGCGGGCATACGGCATTCTGACCAACTGCTTTATTCTTGAAGAAAAGGAAATGATGGAACTTTTGTCCAAAGTCAAATTTGGCGGAGTTTTGGGCTTTTATGAAATAAAGGACGACGACAAATTTCAAAAACTCTATTATGAAGGCGCGTCGGCAAATTTAAAGGAATTTTTTGGTTTTGAAAATCAAAAAAAGGAAAAACTTAAAAGAGCGGAGTATATATCTGGTAAAGTCAAAAGTTTGGTCAAAATTGTGACAATTTTCGACTGAAATAGGAGGGGAATATGTATCAATCAAGTTCATTTTCAGACAATATTGAAAAGGTTATAAAAAACGCCAGCAAGTTTGCCTTGCGTTTTGGCAGTAATTTGGTTGGCAGTGAGCATATTTTATATGGCCTTGCAAGCGTGAAAGACTGTCTTGCATCAAAACTTCTTGCTGAGGACGGCGTGACTGAGCCGGCTTTATTTGAATTTTTTGAAGAAAATGCACCAGAAGAAAATCTTTTTGGCAGCGAAGTGGAACTCACTCCAAGAACAAAAGACCTTTTTAAAACCGCTCAACAAATTGCACTTCAAATGAACCACTCATTTCTTGGCACTGAACATCTTCTTTTAGCGCTTTTGTCAAGTTCTGGCAGTGTGGCTTATAGGATTCTTATCGGTCAGTTTGGCGTTGATATTGAAATTCTACGAGGCAAGGTTATTCGCGCACTTCAAGCGGATAGAAGAGGAGTGGAAGAGCGAGAAGAACAGAAAAAACAATCTGCAAGCACTCTTCCAGAAAAACTGCTTGAAATGGGCACTGATATAACACTTAAAGCCAAAGAACATAAACTTGATCCAGTGATTGGCAGAGAAGAAGAGATTGAAAGACTGGTGGAAATCCTTTGTCGTAAAACAAAAAATAACCCAGTTCTGATAGGAGAAGCTGGTGTTGGAAAAACAGCAGTCGTTGAAGGTCTTGCTCAGGCCATAGTCAGTGGCGATGTGCCAGAAATTCTCAAAGATAAGGTGGTTTATTCGCTTGAAATTGGTGGACTTATGGCAGGAACTAAGTATCGCGGTGCAATGGAAGAAAAACTTAAAGACGCCATTGAAACCATTATTGAAAGCAAAAATATAATTGTCTTTATTGACGAAATTCACACGCTCGCTCAGGCAGGCTCTGAAAAAGGCGAAACATCACCAGCTGATATGCTTAAACCATATCTCGCTCGTGGTGAGCTTCAAACAATCGGAGCAACAACAACTGACGAGTATCGCAAATTTATCGAAAAAGATAAGGCGCTTGAAAGACGTTTTCAGCCAATTTTGGTTAATCCACCATCGGTTGAAGAAACAATACAGATTTTGAAAGGTCTGCGTGACAGTTATGAGGCTTTCCATAAAATAACTATCACTGATGAGGCGATTGAGTCGGCAGCTGTTCTTTCTGATCGATATATTATGGACAGAAGTTTGCCAGATAAAGCCATTGACCTTATTGACGAGGCAAGCAGTAAAGCTAAGGTTAACTTTACAGTTAAACCGCAAGAGGTAAGGGCAATCGAAGAGAAAATCAAAGGGCTTTCAGCAAGCCGAGATGAAGCATCACTTCAAAGAAACTATGAAAAAGCAGCACGCCTTCAATCAGAGATAATTAAACTTGAAGAAGAACTTAAAAAGAAGAGTGAAAAATTTGATGTTAAACGCGAAAAATCAGCCGTTGTTGCAATCGGCGCAAACGAAATTGCAGAGGTTGTTTCAAAATGGACTGGTATTCCAGTCACTCGAATAACCGAAAGCGAAAAACAAAAGCTTATTCATCTTGAAGAGATTCTTCATAAACGTGTTGTTGGTCAAAATGAGGCAGTTGATGCGGTTGCAAAAGCCATCAGACGTTCGCGTGTTGGGCTTCAAGACTCAAAAAGACCAATCGGTTCATTTCTATTTATGGGGCAAACTGGCGTGGGTAAAACTGAACTTAGTAAAGCCATTGCTGAGGCTATGTTTGACGACGAAAACAATATTGTCAGAATTGATATGAGTGAGTTTATGGAGTCACACTCTGTGTCAAAACTTATCGGTTCGCCTCCTGGCTATGTTGGCTATGACGAAGGCGGTCAGCTGACTGAAACTGTAAGGCGTAGACCATACAGCGTTGTTTTGTTCGACGAGATTGAAAAGGCTCATCCTGACATTTTCAATGCACTTCTTCAAATTCTTGATGACGGACGCTTGACAGATGGGCAGGGCAGAACAGTTAGCTTCAAAAATACAATTATAATTATGACATCAAACCTTGGCGCTGAGGAAGTTAAACAGCACCGCAAGAGCCTCGGCTTTGGCGGTGATGAAGAGGAGAGTATCGCACCAAAAGACATCTATATGACAGCGCTCAAACGTCTCTTTAAGCCAGAGTTTATCAATCGTATTGATGTTGTTTGCATTTTTGATAATCTCACACAAGATGACCTTGTCAAGATTGCAAAAATCCTTATATCAAACATAAACAAACGATTAAAAGAAAAAAATCTTTCAATAAAAATCACAGAGGATGCTCTAAGATTTGTCGTTGAAAAAGGGTCAAATGTCGAATATGGTGCAAGAC
>CAOJNR010000033.1 GCA_948439925.1 uncultured Clostridia bacterium | reverse complement strand
CAAAAAATGACTGTTCGATATTATTAGGGAGCGTGTGCTCATTTTGAAACAAATGTTTTTGATATGGTTCAATAAGTAGCACATTAAAAACTAAACAGAAAAATTTTGCTTATCTTCCATTTTTAAAGTAAGTAAGTGTATTTATTCCTCACAATAGTCTTGGCATGGGTTTGGTTTGAAAGCAACTATTGAAATGAGCTTGCTCTTTTTCTTATGTTCCTTTGTGCGTTCAAAGTCAACGTAGAGTTTTTCGCGCCAATGCTTTATGGATGCAAGTTTGAAGTCTTTATCAGTAAGCAAATCTTCCAGTTCATCGGCTTTGAAGAATTGTCTTTGTGCAAGCTGGCCATTTGCGCTGATATATGTTGTCAGATTGGTTTCAGGATCGTATGAGCGAAAGTTTTTCATGATTGTGCGGTCAGATTTGTCATGCATAACAAGATAGAACAGTCCGCCTGGCCTGAGCACGCGATATATTTCATCAAGGGCTTTATCAAGTTCTTGCTTTGAAAGATAGTGAAGAACAAGGCGTGCATAAACAAGGTCAAAGCATTCATCTGGATAAATCATTTCGTCGCGCACATCTTCGAGTTTGACTTTCACTTGGCTGGAAACGCCATACTTTGAAATAACTTTCTTTGCAAAGTTCATGCCGTTTTTGTCAAGTGTGGTTGCAATGATTTTTGCTGAGCCATATTTTTTTGCCATACGAATTTCAGCCGATCCACTTGTGCTTATTCCGATTGAAAGCATATATTTTGTGTTATAGGGGATTAGTTTGATTCCATAGTCTTCTGTTTTACTTGGCTTAAAAATTTTCTCTCTCATAATTTTTCCTCTTGTTTGGATATCGGAAAGGGTTTTAAACCTTCTTCTCAAATCACTTTACAAAATTAGTATACCACAAAATTACGTATTAGTCAAGATAGTAAAAAATGTGAAAAAATTTGAAAAAAGTTTCAATTTAGGTATTGACAATCACTCAAAAACAAGGTATATTTGTAATATACAATAGGAGGAAAGTTATGAGCAGATTGGCAGACGAGTATTTACCAGAAGAAAAGGACAGAAGAGAAACTTGGTTTGATTTCGAGGAAGAAGAAAGAGAGGAAGAAGCCAGTTTCGATGATGTCGATGAAGATGAAATGGATTTGGATGGCTCTTGTGAGAAATGGGATTTTGATGAAGTAGCGTTTTACTTTGGAACAGAAGATGAGCAAGACAAAACATTAGCGGAAAGAAAAAGAGCGGGAGATTTGGCTCGACGTTCAAGAGAAAGGGATGCAGCAAAAAGGGCATATCTTAGCAAATTGAGAAAGCAAAACAGAAAGCAAAAATCAAAAAAAGATTGTATTGATATTCATAATAAATCTGACAAGGCATTGTTAGAAGGTGAAGAACAAGCAATATAAAAAAGACAAGAAATTTTACTTGTCTTTTTTGGTTGTGTTAACTATTCACTATAAAAAGTTGGCTTACCAAATTCAGTTTTGTCATCAAAAATATCAATAAGTTCGTCCATGTTTTCTCCTATTAAATTTCTAAGATTGTTAAATATAGTCAAATTTAAAAATCTATGTAGCAACATTTCAAAAGGTCTTATTTTTGATTTTTTTATTTGATTTTGCGATAATCATTTTTTTTCAAAACGAGAAATATCTCTTGTGTTGACTTTATTCATTTTTCTTTCAAATGCTCTTGTAAGATTAATTCCTTCCGCATTTGCCATACAAGTTAATGTAAACAAAACATCACCCAGTTCTTCTTCTAAATCTACTATCGCCTCTTCGGGTTTAGCTTTTTTTGAACCATACATACGATTTACAATTCTAGCAACTTCACCAACTTCCTCTGTCATTGCAGCCATACGCGACAAAGGTGGGAAATAAGGCTCTTTGAATTGCTTTGCCCAATCATCAACTTCTTTTTGGACTTCTCTTAATGTTTTATCCATATTACCCCCTCAAAAAGACTTTTTAGTTAGTATGTTTGGCGTAGAGAACAGGATTCGAACCTGCGGAGGCTTTCACCTCACACGCGTTCCAGGCGTGCACCTTCAACCTCTCGGTCATCTCTACATGTTTTCATTATATCAAAAAACTGGCAAAAATAAAAGTGAAATAAATTGATTTTACACTTGAATTTTGCATATTAATATGATAAAATTATTTCAAGGAGATAAAACTTGAAGAAAAAAGTTGAAAGAAAAATCGCACCGATTTATATAGCCCTTGACACCGATGTTCTCAGAATGCTTTCATGCTTTCATTTTTCAGTTTGTAATGAGGGTTTGGATGTGAATTATTTGACTGCCTTAGACCAAACAAGAACATATCCACTTTATAAACTGATTCTCGACGGCAAAATTAAGCCAGTCGTGACACGCACAGTTTTGAAAGAGTGTCCAAAAACTGATAAATATATAAATTTTCTAAATGAGTTTTGTTTAATGCCTGACATTAGCGATGAAGAATATGATGGTTATCGTCAAAGTGTTTTTGAACTAGCACAAAAGTATTGTGGAAAAGAGCAACTTGATTACTTCACACTCTTTGGCTATGTTAATGATGAAAATGTCTTTGTTCCAGGTTCTGACGCAATTAATATGGCAGAAGCTTCACTTGCTGGACTGAATTTGATAACAAACAATTCAAAACATTTTGTTTATGTGGAAAAAGAGATTTTAAAAGCCAAAAAGAAAGAAGAAAAAGGCAAGATCAAGGGCGATGTTTACAACAAGGAAAAATATTGGCGAAGAGCACATGGCGTGCGTTCAATAAATGCACTAGAAGGAATTTTGTTTGTGCAAAATCAACGTGTTATTCCAAGTCCGTATCCACTTTACTTTATTAAAGAAATGATTAAAGAAAGAAGGTTGGAAGATTTGCGCGCGTCTGACAATACGAAATTGAAAAGTTGCAAAGAATGTTTAGAATTGCAAGACGAACAAAGCTAAGAAAAAATAAAAAGCACAAAATTTGATGTGCTTTTTTTCTTTAAAAAGTTGAATTTTCTACTTTTCGTTTATGTTCCTTTTATTCTCTTTTAGTGAAACTTCCGCATAGTCAAAAGGAGTGTTCTCTTCGGGCGATGTTTCGTCAACTCGCCAGTATGCAATTTCGCCAAGACGTGGATTGCGATTTTTCTTTGGATATTTCTTAGGTCTAATATCGTGTTTGTCTTGTGATGAAACACTTTCCAAATTTTTGCTATGGCTTTTCCATTTTTTGTTAGCGATAACAATCAGTGAAATACCGATTAACATTGGCACAAGCGAAACAAACATAACAATCAAAGGAATTGCGCGTTCAAGACGAGTGAGTTCAATGGTTGAGTCAGCAATAAATGTCCAAACAAAACAGCCGATAAAAAGCAAAAGTCCAACGGTCAACAAAATGCTTCCAGAAAGGATATATGAGCGACGTTTGTCGTCGTTAATATCACTGATTGTGTTAGGAATTTCAGTGGCACGTTGCTCAGTTTGAGGTTTTGCAGAATCTGATTTTTGTGCTTGGATATCCACTTTCATGTTTTCTTTAATTTCACTTTTTTCAACTTCTTCTGGGTTTTCGGTTTGCACATTTTTGTTGATTTCAACTCTTGTCTTTTTCATAATTCCTCTCTGAAATTATTATATCAAATTGCAAGCTTCTTCGCAAGAGTTTTGTTGATAAGAATCCAATTTGACCGAAAACTTTTTTATTCATTAGTTTGAATTGACAAAATAAAAAAAATAGTTTACAATAAGATTGTTACTTTTGTGTGCCTATGGCGGTGTGGGGTCCCGCAAAAAAAACAAAAAGATTTCATGTGCGGATATGGTGGAATGGCAGACACGCTGGATTTAGGTTCCAGTCCGAAAGGGTGCAGGTTCAACTCCTGTTATCCGCACCAGAATTGAGAAAGATTTTATTTTTCGGAGGAAATTTGAAAAAGTTCAATTATAAAAGAGTTTTGATAGTTGGCTGTCCGGGTGCGGGCAAAAGCACCATGGCACTTGACTTGTCGGAAAAAACAAACCTGCCAGTTGTGCATCTTGACAAGCTTCTCTGGTTGCCAAATTGGGTGAAACGCGAAAAAAATGAATTTGATGCCCTTATGGAGAAAGAACTTCAAAAGCCAGAATGGATAATTGAAGGTAATTTCAGACGAACTTTTGCTCATAGACTGACTTATGCAGATTTTTGTATCTATTTAAATTACAAAAAATCTGTTTGCGTTAATGGTGTAAATGAGCGCGTTAAAAAGTATGCAGGCAAGACGCGTCCAGACATGACGGAAGGATGCTTAGAAATGGAAGATCCTGAATTTATCAACTACATTACTGATTTTAACAAAAGTGTTAGACCTGAAATGATAAAAGTGCTTAAAAAAAGCAAGTGTCCGTATAAAATTTTTAGAAGTAGAAAACAAGCAGAAAGATGGATAAAAAAAGTGTTGCCAAATTTACATAATGGTTAAAAATAAAAGGAGAAAAAATATGAAACATAATATGAAATTACAGTCAATTTATTTTGACAAAATAAAGAAAGGACAAAAGATTTATGAGATAAGGCTTAATGATGAGAAAAGAAGAATTATCGATGTTGGGGATGTAATCGTTTTTAAAAGAGAACCAGAACTCAAAGAATCTATTGAAACTATTGTGGAAGATTTAATATACTTTGATTCTTTTAAAGAGATGATTGATACTTTACCATTATTTAAAGTTGGATTTGAAAACGTAAGCAAAAAAGAGGTAGAAGATATATATCATAGTTTTTATTCTGTTGAAAATGAGAGTAAATATGGCGTGGTTGCAATTAAGGTTAAATTGATTTAGGTGTTTAAATGGAAATATTAACTAAAACGATTAAGGAACTTATCAATAACGGGCATTCACAAGATGAGATTTTGAATCTTTGTGATAAACTTTATGATATGACTGATTTTATATGTGAAGATTACCCAAAACATAAAACTTGGTATTATCAAAAACACTTACCTGCAACTTTGAAGGCAGGAAGTGGAAGAGATATTGTTTTTGCTTATGACGAAACAAATATTTATGGAACAGCTTTTATAAAAGAAGATGAAAATGAAAAGAAAATTTGCACTTTGTTTGTAAGTGAGGATGCTAGGGGCAAAGGAGTTGCTACAAAATTGGTGGAAAAGGCTATGGAAATACTAAATACAACCAAACCAATGATCACCCTTGCTGATTATAAGTTACCAATGTTTGAAGGGTTAATAAAAAAATATAAATGGGAGAAGACGCAGGAAGTCAAAGGTTTATACAATGATAGAAGTCTTGAACTTGTTTTTAACGGAATTTTGATATAGGAGAATATCGTGAATAATGCAATTATAAAAAGAGAAAAGTTGATTGTTATGTCTATTATGACATATTATGCTAAACAAATTTTTGATCATACAAAAAAGTTTGAGTTTCGAAAAAGTCCTTTAAAAGAAAGCGATTTAAACAAAGATATTTTTATTTATTCCGCAAAGGAAGATAAAGCAATAATAGGAACTTTCAAAGTTTCTGAAATTTATCATGGTAATACGGAAGAAATACTTAAATTAACAGGATATGATAAAAGAAAAGACAGAGAAGAAATTGTTGAATATTTTGGTAAAAATAATCCTAAATGCTTTGCTTTAAAATTATATGATGTTAAAAAATTAAAAAGGCCGATAAGCTTAAAACAATTAAGAAAACTGAATCCTCAAATAATGTTGCCTCAATATTTTTCTTACATCTATCCAAGTGACAAAGTTTACGATTTGTTAGTTGAAAGTATTAATTTATAGAAAAAGGAGATTTTTATGAAAGACAAAGAGATTGAAGTTAAGTTTATTATCAGTCAAAAAGTGCGTGATAGGATTGAAAGCGATTTGGTTAAGGTGGCGGAAAAGCTTGGTGAAAGTCGTTTGGTTGATGTCTATTTTGAATCGCCGTATCTCAATTTTGAAATTAATGGTGAACAGTTGAGGCATTGCGAATCCGCGAGAATGATAAAGGCTGTGTGATGACTTATAAAAAGATCCATTTGGAGTGCAATCCTGTTTATTGTGACGAATTTGAAACTAAGATTGACAGCAGAGAACAGATGGAGAAAATTCTGTTTGCACTTGGTTTCAAAGTGCAGATGATGATAGATAAAACGCGCACAACCTATAAACTTGACAATTTTGAATTTGATTTTGATTCTGTCAAAAACTTAGGCGAACTTTTGGAAGTTGAATTAAAAAATGAAAATGGCAGAGTTGAAGATATTTATAACTTTGTTGCAAAGTATGGATTGAGCGAAAAAGATGTGACATACAAAGGTATCCAAAAGCTTTTAGAAGAGTCGAAAGGAATGAAATAAGGAGCAAATATGGCGACAAGTAAGGAATTTAAAGATTTTGTGGTTGAAGAACTGACCAAAACGCTTGGCGATGTGACTTGCAGGTCAATGATGGGTGAATATTTATTATATTTTCAAGGCACACTGTTCGGCGGAATTTATGACGGACGCGTTCTTATCAAAATCGTGGAAGAAAACAAAAAATTTGGTTTGGCGGAAGAAGTTCCATACAAAAGCGCAAAGCCAATGTTTATGATTGAAGATATTGAAAATTCTGATTTGACAAGAGAAATTATCTTTGCCACTCTTGCAGGTCTTTCAAAAAAGGGGAAGAAATGAAAGAATATGAGTATAGCATGAAGGTTAAATCAGTTGAGTCTTTTATTGAATATTGCAAAGCGAACAATTATGCAGAAAAGGTGTCAAAGCAAAACAGAATTGTGTTTGAAAATAAAGCAAACGACCATGTAATCGCAAGGCTAACCACTGAAATACAGGCTGGAAAAGAAACGACTTTTCTTGATTTTAAAAATATCAATGTAAAGAAAGACAATTTAAATGTGTCTGACGAGTCTGAGATGATGGAAGTTACAGATGAAAATCGAAAAGTTATTTTTTCTATGCTAGACACTCTTGAATTTTATGAAGTCGCAAATAATTTGCGCACAAGATATACCTTTAAAAAAGATGGTGTTATTTTTGAGATTGATGATTATGAAAGACCGCAAATGAAAATTGTTGCGATAGAAGGTGACATAAGGAATGTTGAGAAAGTTTATAAAGAGGTTATTGAGAAATACTACGATTTCATTTTAAAAGGGGAAGAAATGAAAAACAAAACAATAGTGCTTGCGTCAAACAGTGAGCATAAAATTAAAGAATTTAAGGAGATGTTCAAAGGCTATAACATTTTGTCACTCAAAGATATAAGTTTTTTTGATGACATTGTTGAAGACGGCAAAACATTTTATGATAATGCACTGATAAAAGCAGAAACTATTCATAAATTTTTGAAAGAAAAAAATATGCCTGCAATGGTTATTGCTGATGACACAGGGCTTTGCGTGGACGCACTTGGTGGAGCGCCAGGAGTTTACAGTGCACGTTATGCTGGAAACCATGACAATGAATCTAACAGGAAGAAACTTTTGCATGAACTTGAAGGAGTCAAAAATCGTGATGCACATTTCATGACATTGATTGTGAGAATTGATCCAAATGGAAAGGTGACGGCGTATGAAGGTCGGGCAGACGGAAAAATATTGACCAAGCAACAAGGCGAAAACGGATTTGGTTATGACCCAATTTTCTATTCAACAGAAATCAACAAATGCTTTGGAGAAGCGTCAAGTGAAGAGAAAAATTCTATTTCTCATCGAGGAAAAGCAACAGCGAAACTAAAAGCAGATTTGGAAAAGATTTAAAAAGTATAAAAAAAGAGCAAGGCGTAGGCTTTGCTTTTTTTTAAATAACTTTCTGTTAAACAGTAAATAATAGTTGATTTTTGTATACATTTTTTAGTTAATACTAATTTTTTATAAAATGTGGCTAAGCCACCCACTCAGCCGTCAACAAGCATTTTGTCAGCAATGAGAGCGATAAGTTCGCCATTTGTTGGCTTGTCAGTCGAAGTGTAAACTCTAAGCCCGAAAACAGAGTTAATATTTTCAATCTTGCCTCTGTTCCAAGCAACTTCGATTGCGTGGCGCATTCCACGCTCAACTTTTGATGAACTGGTTGAAAATTTTTCAGCAATCGTTGGATAAAGTCTTTTTGTAATCGCGCCAATGATTTCCGGCTCTTCGATTGCAAGCTTAACTGCTTCGCGCAAGAATTGATAGCCTTTTATATGCGCTGGAATCCCGATAGTGATGAATATGTTTGAAATTTTTTCGTCGAGATAGCGTTCTTGTGATTCATTTTTTACAACTGGATATTGAATATCGAGCATTCTTTCTTCAAGGTTTTGAGGATTGATTGGTTTTACCATAAAATAACTCACGCCTTCTCTGATTGCTTTGCTGACGAAACCGCTGTGAGAAAGGTTGGAGATGAAAATTACTTTTGGCATTTTGTCCATGCTTTTTTTGAGTTTTTCAAGCACCATGAATCCATCCATGCCAGAAAGTAAAGGTTCCATAATGAGAAAGTCAGGCTTCAAGTCAACGACTTCTTTAAGCACAGTTTCTCCATTAAAGTTGTGACCAACAACATTGTATTTATCATTTGTGTTAAAGTAATCGAATACGCTTTTGTCATCTTCTGTGTTGTCTGCTAAATAAATAGAGAGCTTAGCTTGACTTTGTTCTTTCATATTTTTCTCCTTTTATTCTCAAAATTCTCCATTAATTTTGATACATATATAAGATACCACAAAATCCGAAATTTTGGAAATAATCGGAAATCAAATCACGTTGGTATTTTGTCGAAGATTGACGTAATTTAGAATTTAAATCTATTTTCAAACATTTTTATTTAAAATTCGAATTTTTTTACGCAAAAGTTTTTGTCGAATAAACATAAAAAAAGTCTGACTTTGTCAGCTACGCGTAGCTTTTTGTCAGACTTTGTATAATCTTGAAATTGTGTTAAATTGTTAAATTTTTCTTGTTTTATGCCTCTTCACTGTCGTCTTCTTCTATTTTTGGCATGGTTTTATTTTTTGAAACAAGTTGATATTTTGAAACATTATCTTCTGGATCGCCAACTTTTATGCGATACATATAATTTGACTCATCGGTTTCATACTTGATTTCATTGCCGTCTTGGTCATATTCAGTCACAGGTTCATATTTTGCATAGAAATAAATGTAGCCATTTGCGTATGCGTATTTGCCAGAAACAATGCTTGTCATTGTCACAAGAGTTTGAGAAGTATATTCGCCTTGTGCGTTTGGCTTATATGAAATTCTGCCAATTTCAGTTGAGGTTGAATAGTAAATGTAATCGCCTTCAACGAAAAGGATATCAGTGAATCCACTTGATGCAAGAAGGCGTGTCACGCTTTCAGTGCGGTTGTTGTAATACATCAAACTGCTGTCGCCCACGAAAATATATCCTTCAAACAAAGTGTTTCCCTTTGCAACAGGGTAAACTTTTGATATGCTTGTGTAAGCATAAAACTTGTCAGTTTCAGCGCCAATAACCATAAGCTCGTTTTCGCTAAAATCGTTAAGGGCAGTTTTATAAACCTCGTTGCCAGATGATCTATAATTATATGAGTAGAAAAGCTGATCATTTGTTTTTGCGATGAGTGTTGTTGATGATCCTGGCCTTGTTTCAATCTTTGTTGACTTGCCTGTTGCAAGGTCGAGAGAATAAACCTCAGTTGTTGATTGACCTTTTTCTGATGCCTTGGTATAGAACAAATTTTTATTTTTGCTGTTCTTGCCTTCGTCCACAACTGCTGATGTGACATTCTTTGCCACAACTTCATGCTTGCCAAGACTGTCTCCAATCTTCATAACTGAAACGTCATAGATTTTGTTTTGGCTGGTTGATGCCAAATTTCTATCCTCAGTTTCTGAGTAGGTCACAATATAACCATTTCCGTCTGAGC
>CAOJNR010000032.1 GCA_948439925.1 uncultured Clostridia bacterium | reverse complement strand
TTCTGCCCTTTTTCTTAGGAACAAAGAATTAACAATGTGAGTGTTTGTTTATTATTCCATGTAATAAATATTATTGTCAGATATAACAACATGAGGTTTATTGTCTAACATTCCTACCAAAGCGGTTTTTTCTTTTTGCTCGTTTAAGTCTTCTGCAAATATAGCGTTTTCAGAGCCAAAAGTAAATTCAATTTCACTATTTTCAATTATTTTATATTCTTTTTTATTTTCTGTTGCAAGTGAAGCAAAATCTTTTGTTACAATTTTGATTGTTTTTATTGTAAAAATATTCCCTTCCCTAAACATTACAACAATTCTTACAACAGGCCAATTTCCACTATTAAATTCTGGAATAGCTCCCATATTTTCAGCAAAAAATATTGCATTATTATATGTTTTGCCAATTAACTCTTCATAAACATCTTTTGCAAAAGGTTGAAATTCGTTTTCAAATTTTGATATTCCAATATTTGATCCTGCTTTTGATGCAAGAATATCAACATTTAATATTTTAGATTGAGCAATTTCTTCGCTACTAAGTAAATTCCTTTCTTTTTTTGCTTGGAATTTTATTAATTGATTTATATTAATTTCTTCTCTTGTAACACCATTAGTTATAAAGTAAACATTTTTTTTCTCAATTTCAGTTTTATAAAAACAATTTATCTGTTTACTTTCAGGATGAATATCATAAGCTATTGTTTCAGTATTTTCAAGAGTCGCTTCCCTATATCCTTTAACAGATAAAAGTTCCTTCAAATTCTCATCAATATAGTTTGTGAGGAGTTGTTGGAGTTTGATTTTGTCAGGTGAGACTTCAAGTTCTTCCATTGTGGTTGGGTAGTCATAGTTCTCATCGCCTGGGATTGCTGGTTTTTCTGGGTCAGTTGGGTTGGTTGGCTTTTCTGGGTCAGTTGGTTTTTCTGGATCAACTGGCTTCACAGGATCAGTTGGTTTTTCTGGATCTTTATTGATATCGCCACTTGGGTTTTGATTGCCACTTTGAATTTGGTCACCACTTGGATTTTGTTCTTGATCATTTGGTTTTTCAGTTGGAAGGCAGGCAACGAAAACGATTGGAGTTGTTGCAAGACCGATAACAACACCAGCTTTTGTGAAATTGTTAAGGCTTTTATCTCTTGTGAAAGTTGCCAAAGACCAAGCCTTGATGGTTTTGACAAAACTCGAAATTTTAGTTTTTAAAGTTGTTTTATTTTTCATGATTGTTCACTCCTTGTTTATATATATTCTATCATAAAAAGGTGATTTGTGCAATACTTTTCAAAAAAAACAATTTGAAATATTAAAAAAAAGTGAAAAAATTTTCAAATCAAAGCCAATAACTTTCTTTTTTCGGCAAAATTTGTTATATTATAGATAAAATGAAAGGCGGAAAGTTTGTTCACGGAGTGTTTTATTTTTTCTTGGCACTCCTTTTTGGAATAACGCTTGCGAGGGGAATTTACAGCGGAGAAATCAAGGCGCTTGTGATTGCTCTTGTTTGTTTTGTGCTTTTGTCTGCCTTTTTGATTTGGAAGAAGAAGTGGAAATTTCTTCTAGTTATCTTTGCTTTTTTCTTTGCTGGCAATGGGCTATTTTTTGCAGGAACTGCTGTTTGGGGCGGAAAGGATTATGCTGAGCCAGTCGCCGTTGTTGGCAGAGTTGACGACCAACTTTATGACTATGGCACAAGTCAAGTTGCCATACTCAAAGATGTGACAATCAATGGCGAGAGCGCGAGAAACATTCAGCTGAGTATATTTTATAGTGGTGAAAATGGAGTGAAGAGTGGAGATATTCTTTCCTTTGAAACGACCTTGACGCAGTCAAAGCTTATCATTCTTGACGGCTTTAACACCTATTCATTTCGAAACAACATTGGCTACAATGCGTCGGTTAACATCTCTGATGTGGTGGCGGTTGATGGCTATCTCAAACTTGACGAGCGGTATAGGCTTCACATAAAGAGTATGCTTAATGAACGCATGACTGAGGAAAATGCAAGTGTGTGCTATGCCATGCTTTTTGGCGACAAGCAAGAGATTGACGAAATGGTCAAAAACACCTTTCGTGATGCTGGCATTGTGCATATTCTTGTTGTTTCAGGACTGCACGTTGGGTTTTTGGTTGCGTGTTTATATTTTCTGCTCGACAAACTCAAAGCGAACAAGTATGTCAAGTTCATAGTCGCTTTCATTTTGCTTTTGATTTATTGCTATCTTTGCGGTTTTGCGCCATCAGTGGTCAGAGCGTCGGTTATGGGGTTGGTTGTTCTTCTTGCCAGACTTCTTGGAAGACGATATGACAGGCTGACAAGTCTTGGCATAGCGGGGTTTATTATTGTTCTTCCAAATCCATTATCAGCGCTTGATGTGGGCTTTCTTATGAGTTTCTTTTGCGTTGCGACAATCTTTTTCATCTTTCCTGTTTTAACTGATCTTCTAAGTAAGATTTTTCCAAGAAAGTGTGCTGATATTTTGGCAATGAGCATATCTGCACAGTTGGGCATATTGCCATTTTTGGCGTTGTTTACTGAGTCATACAATCTGCTTTCAGTGTTTGCCAACTTCATTGTTATTCCGATTTTTAGTGTGATGTTTCCTTTGCTTCTTCTTGTGATGATAATTTGCTCGATTATGCCCTTTATGTCTTTTCTTTTTGTGCCGTTTAATTATCTTAATATATTCATTTATGGCGTTGCAAAAGTTTTTGCATCTTCCTCTATTCGAGTGCCTCTCAAATCTTTTGGAGTGGAAGTTGTGGCATCCTTCTTTATCGTGCTTTTTGCGTGCAGTCGCTATCTTCTTTCAAGCAAGCTTGTCAAATGTGTGGTTGTTGCGTGTGGCTTGTTTTCGCTGACACTTGGCATTGTTCTGAGTGCAATTCCGCCTAAGTTTGACGGTGTTGATGTGATTTCAGACTATTCTTCACAGACAATGGTTATAACCTCTGACAGTGGGCAAAAATTGATGCTTGGCAGACTGAACAGAAATCAGGATTATATGCTTGACGCATATTTTGATTGCGTCAGAAGCCACGGAATAGATTATTTTGTGACGGACTCTGACTTATCATGCAAGGCGATTAATTATCTTGTCAGTCTTTCATTTCAAGTTGCGTTGGTGTCTGATAAAGCAAGTTCAACGCGTGGTGATATTGTTGAGGCGGTGGATGGAAAAGAGTATACACTTGGCGATTTCAAGGTTAAATACATCATGGCGAGCAAAAAAGTGCTTGGAATTGAAATAAATTATTCAACTCATTCAATTTTCTTTGCCTCTTCAAGCAGATTGAGTTATAATAATAGTGAACTGGCAAAAGAGTATCTTGCAGGGCAAGACTATTCACTCGCTGTGCTTGGTGACAATGATTCTCTTTCAGATTGTTTTGACAAAAGTGTTATTGTTTCAAGAAAGGGCGACGTTGGGCTTAGTTATCAAAAGGACGGCAATATGCGCTTTACTTGGGAGAATGACTCTTGGCGCATGAAATGTTTGGATTAAAAGGAAGAAAATGAGGACACTTAAAAATCGGCTTAAAGACCAAGTGAAAAGTTGTTATCTTGTTTCGGGAGATGATTATTACCTCTTCGAAAA
Source organism: uncultured Clostridia bacterium (assembly GCA_948439925.1). GTDB lineage: Bacteria > Bacillota > Clostridia > Christensenellales > UBA1242 > Caccovivens. The sequence goes on along the minus strand of CAOJNR010000032.1, from coordinate 6,370 downwards.
GGCTTTTTCTATGATAAAAAAAGCATCAAATCTTGAAAATCCTGATTTTAACTTGTCAAGTTTTGATGACGATAACTTTTCAATGAAGGCTCTTCTTGATGCTTGCGAGGTTATGCCACTTGGCAGTGAAAAGCGTGTGATTGTGGTCAAAAATGTTGGCAAGGTCAGCGAGGCGGACAAAAAAGCATTGATTGAATATCTCAAAAATCCAGTTGAAACTTCTGTGATTGTTATCCTTGACTTCCTTGATAAGTTTGCATCCATTAAGCCAAATGTTGAATTTGTTGATGCGAAAAGAATGGATATTAAACTTCTTTCAGGAATTGTTGTAAGTGAAATTGCAAAGAGGGGAAAAACTATCAGCAGTGAAGCGCTTTCCACACTGATTGACTTTTGTGACGGCTATTTAACACGAATTATGAATGAGCTTGATAAGCTTTGCTTTTACGACATGAGCGAAGAACTTATCACCAAAACTTTGGTTGAAAAACTTGTGAAAAAGGAAAACGATTTTGTGGTTTTTGAGCTGACTGAGGCGCTTGGTCAACGCAATGCTGACAAAAGTTTGACGCTTCTTTCTTCTCTTGTTAAAGATGCGGGCACGCTAAGCCTTATAACAAATCATTTCAGACGACTTTTCTTTATTTCAATTTCTGACCTTGACAACGCGGGACTTGCAAACCTTTTGGGCGTTAAAGAATATGCGATTTCAAAGCAGAGAGCGCAAGTGAAAAACTTTTCAAAAATGCAACTTAAAAAAATATATGCGCTTTTGGAAGAGATTGATTATAAGATAAAAAGCGGAGCAATGCTCAGTGAAAATGCATTATATCTTCTTGTGTTTTCGATACTTTATATTTAGCACCTTTTATGGTGCTTTTTTTATTGATTTTTTCTTGTTGGACAGCGCCAAAATTGTCGAAATTTATGATAGTTAAAAACATTAACATTTATCGACAAAAGTTCTCTTTTTGTAACAAAATATGCTTTTGGTAATTTATTTAAGTCTGATATACTTGCCTTGCATTTTTCATTTGATGCTTAAAAATGGAAAAATAAAAAGGAGGTTAAAATGAAAAGCGATTTACTTAAAGCGCTTGCACTTAAAGCAAAAAACAGAATGATACATAGGAACACTATTGGCAAGGCGTATGGTTACGATGATGCATTGCCAACATGTGAGGTTAAACTTATTGATGAACGAGATGATGATTTTTATGAGAATGTTCAAAGACTTCTCTCTTCTGATGAAGGTGTGCGCAATCCAATTAAGCGTCTTATGAATGAAGAAAAATTTAAAGCTCTTGATGGTCGTGGTCAAGAAAAATATTTGCTTGACACTATTGAAAAATATTTAAAATACAGAAAAAAGATTGAAGAAGAAAATAAGGCGAATTTAGTTTACTAATTCAAATTATTTTGCTATCATATTATATATGCAAAACTATGACATAAACTCACTTAACGAAGAACAAAGAAATGCTCTCAATCAGATTGAGGGTGCTTGTCTTGTGACCGCTGGTGCTGGCAGTGGCAAAACAAAACTGCTCACTCACAGGGTTGCATATTTAATAGACTCGCTTGGCGTCAGTCCTTACGAAATTCTTGCAATCACTTTTACCAACAAAGCTTCTGGTGAAATGAAAGAGCGAATTTCCAAAATGGTTGCTGGTGCTGACAAGGTCTGGATTTCAACTTTTCACTCTATGTGTGCGAAGATTTTAAGGCATGATATTGATTTTATGCCTCCTTTTACGCGCAATTTTTCCATTTATTCTGAAAGTGACGCTGACAAGGTTATCAAAGAGGTGATTGAGTCGAGCGGGTTTGACAATGATAAAGACAAAATCAAAAAGCTTTTTTCATTCCATCTTTCAAACTGGAAAAATGGGGTTCTTTCACTTGGGGAATATCTAAACCTACACTCAGGCGAAGATGAAATCAGAAAAATTGGCATACTCATGCAGGCGTATGAAGAAAAACTTGCAAAAAATAACGCACTTGACTTTGATGACCTTTTAAGGAAAACATATATTTTATTTAAGTCTTGTCCAGAAGTTTTGGAGCACTATGCAAAGAGATTTCGCTTTATTTTGGTGGATGAGTTTCAAGACACCAACACGATTCAATATGAACTTGTCAAAATGCTTGCGTCAGTGCATGGCAATGTTTTTGTTGTGGGTGATGAAGATCAGTGTATCTATTCTTGGCGTGGTGCGAACTTCAAAAATATCTTCAATTTCAAAAATGATTTCCCAAATGTTAAGGTGTTTAAACTTGAACGCAATTATCGCTCAACGGCATCAATTCTTCAAGTTGCAAACAGTGTGATTAAAAATAACCTCACTCGTCTTGACAAAAAGATGTGGACAGAAAAAGGCGAGGGCGAAAAGCCAAGTTTATACAATGCTTATGACGAGCGCGACGAAGCGCTCTATGTGGCGAAAACCATTGAAAGACTGCACAGTCAAGGCTATAAGTATGACGAGATGGCAGTGCTTATGCGCATGAACGCACTTTCTCGCGCCTTTGAAGAGGCTTTTTTGTCATATAATATTCCTCATAGAATCTACGGAGGATTCAAGTTCTATGAGCGAAACGAAATCAAAAATGTGATTGCATATTTAAGACTTTTTGTCAATCCAAAGGATGATATCTCGCTTGAGCGGATTATCAATTTTCCTAAACGTTCAATCGGTGATGTGGCTGTTAACAAAATCAAATTGCTTTCGTCTGACTCTATGCTTGAAACAATCCTTTCAGAGCGCATAAAAAGCGAAAGCGCAATTTACAAAAAATTGCAAACCTTCATTGAAACTTTTAATATGTTAAAACTTGAAAATCCTCGTCCGCTCTCTGCTTTTGTTGAAAAGGTTATCAAAAAGTTTGAAATTTATTCGGCTTTCTCAACTAAAAGCGAAGAGGACCTTAACAGAATTATGAACATTGAGCAGTTTATTTCTTCTGTCAAAGAGTTCGAGGCGCTCAATCCTGACGCCGACCTCGGTGCTTTTCTTGAAAGCATAACCTTGAAGTCAGATAATGATGAGATTGGAGAGGGCGGAGCTGTCACAATCGCGACAATTCATGCAGTCAAAGGTCTTGAATTTAAGGCTGTGTTTGTGATTGGTCTTGAAGAGGGCATTTTGCCAATTTCACGTGCTATCGGCAACAACAGTGAACTGGAAGAAGAGCGCAGGCTTATGTATGTGGCACTCACGCGCGCCGAAGAAAAACTCTATCTTTCACATGTGACAAAAAGATATATCTATCGTGAGAGTCAATATCAAATGCCAAGCAGATTTTGCAAAGAGCTTGGGCTCTTGGAACTTGAACGTAAAGGTGGCGGAAGCTTTGCCAGTCGAAGTTATGGCGAACGCAGTGGTGGCGGATATGGCTCTTTTGGGAGTGGTAATTTTGGCTATGGAACAAGCGGAAACTTTGGTGGCGAAAACTTTGTGAAAAGCACATTTAACAAAGATAACTTCTTCCGAGAAGAGAAAAAATATGTGCCCGAAAAGGATGTTTCAATTTATAAGGTTGGGCAAAAGGTTATCCATACAAAATATGGAGAAGGGGAAATTGTGGAAATTTCTTCTGACGGGCTTGTTGGAGATATAATTTTTGAAGGTTTTGGCAAAAAGAGTTTAATGCTTGAACTTGCACCGCTTGAAATTTTGGAGGATTAATGGAAAAGGAAAAATTGCTGGAAGAGATGAGAACTCTTATCGCTGAAATTGATAAGCATAACAAGGCTTACTATGTCTATGACAATCCTATAATTTCAGACAAAGAATATGACAAACTTTATTATCGTCTTGTTGAGCTTGAAAATCAGACTGGAATTATACTTGATAACTCACCAACTCAGCGAGTTGGCGATGAGGTGCTTGAAAGTTTTTCAAAGAAAAAGCATGAAGTGCCACTTCTTTCGCTCAACAAAGTTCGTGATTTTGACGATTTGGAATCTTGGGTGCATGACATGAGAGAAATCGCACCAAAAACAAAATTTACGCTTGAATATAAATTTGATGGACTCAGTCTGGTTGTAGAATATAACAATGGTCAATTTGTGTCAGCAACAACTCGTGGAAATGGACAGATCGGCGAAGATGTTTCTTTGCAAGCCAAAACAATCAAATCTCTTCCTCTTAAAATTGATTTCAAGGGTCATTTAATCGTTCGTGGCGAGGGAATGATAACCAACAAAAACTTTGAAAAATATAATAAAAATGCAACAGAAAAACTTAAAAATCCAAGAAACGCTGTTGCGGGCGCAATCCGAAATCTTGACCCAAAAGAAACTGCAAAACGAAATCTTGACTATTTCTGTTATGAGATTATTCTCTGCGAAGGAAAAGCCTTTGCAACGCAAGAAGAAATGAATTTGTTTTTAAAGGAAAATGGTTTCAAAACGGGTGGTTATTTCAAAGTTTTTAACAGCGCAAGTGAAATTGCAGACGAAATCAAAAAAGTGGATGAAATTAAAAACAAAATTGATATCACGATTGACGGAATGGTTATCAAAGTTGACCAAGTTGCACCTCGTGATGAAATTGGCTACACAAACAAGTTTCCAAAATGGGCGATGGCTTTTAAGTTTGAAGCACAAGAAGTCACAACAATGCTCCAAGATGTTATTTGGCAGGTGGGCAGAAGTGGTCGGGTCACGCCGATTGCCGTTCTTGAACCTGTTGAGCTTGCAGGTGCGACCATATCTCGTGCAACGCTTAATAATATTGAAGATATAGAAAGAAAAAATGTTTACAAAAATTCGCGCGTGCTTATAAGGCGCAGTAATGAAGTCATTCCAGAAGTTATGGGACTTGCTGAGAAATATCCTGATTCTGAAAAAATCTCTCAGCCAACAAATTGTCCTTGTTGCAAGCACGCTCTTGTGCGAAAAGGTCCGCTTCTGTTTTGCACCAATCATTTAGGTTGCAAAGATCAAGTCGTTGACAGACTCTCTCATTTTGCCAGCCGAAATGCTTTCAACATTGAAGGTCTTTCAGAGAAAACTGTTGGTCAGTTTTATGACACGCTTAATGTGAGAGCGCTATCTGACATTTTCTCACTTACAAAAGAAGATTTATTGAAACTTGAACTTTTTAAAGATAAAAAGGCAGAAAAAACGATAAAATCAATCGAAAAAAGCAAAAATATTGAACTTGGCAGGTTTTTGTTTGCACTCGGAATAGCCGAAGTTGGAAGCAAAACCGCAAGAGAACTTGCCAGAGAATTTGGCAGTTTGGAGAATGTTAAATCAGCGAGCGTTGACAATCTTGCAAGCATTCGTGATGTTGGAAGTGTGATAGCTGAGAATATTTACAACTTTTTCCAAAATCAAGATAACCTCAAAGAAATTGACAGGTTGCTCAGTGCTGGCGTCAAAATAGAAGAAGTGGAAAAGGTTGAGGTGAGTAATTCTCCATTTTCAGACAAGACCATCGTTCTTACAGGAACACTTGAAAGTTTCACAAGGTCGGATGCTGAAAGAATTATCGAATCTCTTGGCGGAAGAACATCGTCATCAGTTTCAAAAAACACCGATTTTGTGCTGGCGGGAGAAAATGCTGGTTCAAAACTTGATAAGGCCAAAGCGCTTGGCGTGAAAGTGATCAGCGAAAACGAATTTAAAGTAATGGCAAAATTGTAAAGTAAGAAAAAGTGACTATTTTTATTTTAAAAACGTCACTTTTTTTTATTTTTATTATGGCATAATAAAAACAGAAAAGGAGAAACCATGGAACTTTTAAAGAATATATCAAATGACAAAATTTTATTAAAAAAAGATAGCCAAAGTTTGATAGAAGAAGATGAAGAAAAACTTCCAACAGATATTGATGAGTTGGCCGAATTGCCTCTTGATTATCTTGAAATAGTTTTGAAAAAAGGTGTTGTTAAAACCAAAAATAAATTTCAAAGATGTGAAAATGATATAGAGTTTAACGAAGCCTCTTTTAAATTCTTATTAAGCGTCAATATATTAGCGATGTCGATTGCTGGAGGTGTGGGTGCATCAAAAGTTGGTTTTGGTTTCGGTATGGCCTGCATAGGCATCAGCGCAATCCACCTTATTGCACATTTCATTTTGAAACGCAAGTGGAAAAAACTGCTTAAAAATAAAGAAGAGGCAGAAAAGAGAAAAGAATCAACCATTCTTAATTACATAAATCGAAAAAAAGAAATCCTTTTAAAAGAAGGTTATAGTGAAGAAGATATAGATGAAAAGGGTAATCTTTATGAAGATGTGTTAGAAGGTTATGCCGACGAAGATTATGACGATTGCGAAGAAGATGAAGATATTGACGAAGATTTTGAAGATTATGAAGGTATAGAAATGTAAAAATAACAATCACATGTATTGACA
>CAOJNR010000031.1 GCA_948439925.1 uncultured Clostridia bacterium | reverse complement strand
AAAAAACTTATAATTTTATTTAAAAGCAAGGAGAAAAACATGAAAAACAATATTGTTCCTATTATAGAAAGTATAGATAACAACAAACTGGTTCCTTCTGCCAAGACTGTTTATAGAAATTGCATCATGCTTGTTATCAAACATCCAACTGAAAACAAATTCTTATACTTGCACAACAAAAAATTCGGTTGGAATGTTTTGGTTCAAGGTGGAATTGAAGAAGGCGAGAATTCCTTTGTTTCGGCAATTCGAGAAATGACAGAGGAAACTGGATATTGCGATATAAAAAGCATAACAAAATTGGACTTTGAAATGGACAACGTCTACTACGCTGCTCATAAAAATCAAAATCGTTATGCGATTATTGAAACATTTTATATTGAACTTAACAGTTTAAAGCAAATCGAGCATGAGAATGAGTCAGAAATTTTATTTGACACCTATGAAAATCTTTATGATATTTTCGGCGCTCCATTTAGACATCACTATTATTTGCTTGGCATTGCAACTGGCAAACAACAAAACGTTGAAAGCAAAAACCAATCAAAGCTAGGAACACTTGATTTGATAAATCATAAAGTTGCATATCGAAATATAAATGATAAACCAAATTCATCAAATTAAATAATAAAACCACAAGACTTACGCTTGGCGATTATTGTTAAGCAAAATCTAGGAGAAATACAAATGGCATGGTTAAAACACAATTATAAATATAGGAACATAGATAAAAAATCAATCACCAGCGATATGAGTGCAAGAGTTCTTAGAGAATCTATGCCACGCATTTTAAAACAAGAAGCAGAAGAGGAAGAGAGAGCATTTAAAACTAGAAAGCTTATGGACCAAACATTCATCATTTGCGGACCTTCTATTTATGTCCCTAAACATAAAGAACAAGAACAAGTCAATGAAGAACAAAAAACAGAAAACACTTCAAACAATCCAGAAATCAACCCAGAAGACATTGAAATGCAATAATTTAAGAAAAGTCCCCTTCTCTTTTTTATTTTGAGAAATAGTTATTTTATGATATAATTAAATTATGGGAAATATTAAAACCATTGATCTTTGGACAGAGGCATTTGCAAACCATTATGATTGTTTTAATGGTGCTTTTATCGACGGATTTGATAATACGCTTCCCCCCTATCATTATTATAAAGTTGTCAAAAACTGCAACTGCATAATTTCAAACAACTGGAATTTAGCAATCGGAAACAAGCATCACGCAATTATTTTTTATCAAAATACACAGCCTGTCAGACTTGTTGTTTGTTGCCATGACACAGATGTTGATAAGTTAATTAAAAATGCCACTCAGCAAAAAATTGGCAATCAAACCCTATCACAAATTTTTAAGCAACACAACATTCAACATAGCGAAATTGATTTGAAGGAAAAACCCATTTACAATGAGTATAACTCTTATAAAGAAATTGACACAGGTTCATGAGACAGATTCAGTCTTATGAAAAGTATGCTCAGCGGAAGTTACACAGAAGACGACACAAAATTTGGGCATTTTGATAGCACAACATATTTCTATATTCAAGATCTTTCAGTGACCTACAACCTGACAACTGACAGAGAAAGTTTTGAGATTGAACACGAAGGCGGATTTTTAAACGACCTCAAAACTCGAATAATAATCCTGCAAAAGAAATTCAGCGGAAATTAAACAACCTCACAAAAAAAGAAGATTCAAACTTCTTTTTTTTATTATTTTGACAATCTTTAAAGTTTATGATAAAATGAGAGTATGAAAATTGAAGAATATATAACTATAAAACATCTAAACAACGAAAAAGATTTATCAAAACTTGAATTAGGTCAAGGTTGCATTTTTGATAAAGAAGATGTGCGAAGTGCTTTTTATCACAATGGAAAGCCAATGAGATACTTAGCCTATATTGAGTTCTCTTCAAAGAAAGAACGCGGGAATCACTATCATAAAGAAAAAGAGGAAAACATTTGTGTAATTAAAGGTAAACTTAAAGCAAAATATTGGCTTCCTACTGCCCCACAAGAAATATATGAGGTAGATTTGAACGCTGGTGATGTTGTAAATATTAAATCAGGTTGCGCGCACAGTTATTTAGCAGATAACTTTGCGATAGCAGTTGAGTTCTCGCCTAATAATTATAAAAACAATGATACTTTTAAAGTTTAAAAAAAAAGAGGAAAAAGTTAGAATTTGATATTTACAAATATAAACTTTTATGTTAAAATATGAGTGGAAGAAAAAATGCCAGTTGAAAAAATTAACGAAAAGACAGAACAACTTTTGAATAAATTTTTGGAAGAAAACATTTATCCGCGAGTGCTTGACAAGGATAATCTTTTGGCTGTCATCGCTTACGGCTCTTCCTTGACTGGCTACGCTTCAAAAAATTCAGACATTGATTTGATGATTATTTTAAATGAAAGTGTCAAAACAACAAGAGGCGTCAAAATTTTCAAAAGTCAAAAAATTGAATATTTCATTAAGTCGTTAGAAAAGTTTATGACTGAGTCAGACTATTACGCTTTTTCAAATTGTCCTTCTCGTGTGGCTCTGGCTCAAAATGCCTATTTCTTATATGATAGACACGACCTCATCAAAAACTTTTTGAATTCAGAAATAGAATACTATAACGAAAATAGACAGAGGCCTTATGAAAACAACCTTCTTAAAATAGTTCAAATTGAAAACAGAATTGCGAGTCTGCAAAATATATTCGAGCGTAACGGAAAAGAGTTCAATATGGTTTACTATAATATTTTGGAAATGATAAGAAGTCTTCATATGAAAAATAGCGACGAGGCCGATGTGCCATTTGCTAAGGCTTATCGTGTTTACACTGAGCCCGAATACTATGACAAATACATTTCAAATAAGGCGTCAAATCCTTTGCCTGACAAAGATTTCGTTGCACTTTATTGCAAGTGTGTGGAAGAGGCAAACAGCAAAGAAGAGATGCTAAATAATTTATTGAATTTATACAATTATGAAAAACAAAATTATAACATTGACCCAGAAAATTATGAACTCAACTTGAATTAAAAAAAATTGATAATTTGTGTCTATTATGCGTTGCATTACACAATATATTGTGCTAGTATGCAAAGTTTTTGATAAAAAAAAGGAGAACTTAAACATTGTTCTCTTTTTCTTTTTATTCAACTCCATTCCTCTCATGGCAATGAAGATAAATTGTTTGGTATGTTTTGGAAAAGTCTTTAACTATGCCAGATAAAACCTTCCTCTTTTCTTCATCGAGATTGACAAAAGGGTCATCAAGAAGAACGAAAGGTTTTTCTTTTAAGTAGATCGTGTCAAGCAGAGCAAAGCGCTGACAGATTGAAATTGCATCGCGATAGCCTTGACTGAGAAACTCAAACTCCTTCTCCCCGCTTGGCGAGCTTTCAGTGACAGCCATATTTATATCCACCGAAATCTTGCCCCTTTTCTCGCCAGCAACCGCATCAAAAACCTTGTTAAACGACTCTTTGAAAGGCGTTGCAAAACGGGCTGAAACATTCTCTTGCGCTTTCAATAAAAACTCTTTGGTCTTATTTAAAATCTCTTCCGCCTTTGCCATGCTAACTTTATTTTTAAGCATATTCTCATACTCGTCTTCAAGCTTTTCATAGCTTTCACATTCTCTTTCAATCTCTCTTCCAAGTGACAAAAGTTTTTGCTCTTTAACTGCTTTTTCGCGTTCAATTTGTGAGCGTTCTTCTCTTAGCGATTCAAGTTCACTTTCATCAAATTCAGGAATCTCAATTTCTTCAATCTCATATTTTAACTTTTCAATTTGATCTTTTAAAGCGTTAATCTTTTGAGAATAATCTTGCTCTTGTTCAAAATTATCATTCTTTTGCTTTTCTTCTATAACGCGACTGTCCTCAATATTTTGATTTGCTTTTCTTTTAATTTTTTTGATAAAGAAAAATTCAACCACCGTGTCAATTATGATAATCATAACCGAAAAAGCAAGTGCCAGCGTGAACGAGATTATGTTTGTAAGACCAAGTCCAATAAGTGCGCCCACCAAAATAAGAGCAACGATTGGTGTGATGATTGCACCGAAAAAACTCACATTTTTCCCTTCCATTGATTTAGGTTTATCCTGCTCTTTCTCTTCTGCCTTTACGCTTGCCTCCATCATCAAAGTTACACTTTCTTGCAGTTTTAACACCTTGTCTTTTTTCTGTTGTTTTTCTTCTCTGGCTGTGCGCGATTGTTCTTGTTTTAACCGCATAGCTTTTAATAAATCCACTTTTTCGCCAAGTTGATTTTTCAGCCTTTTAATATCTTCTTCAAGCTCCTCACTCTCCTGCCTTTGAGTCTTGATAAGTCGTTCACAATCGCCAAGCGCCCTTTTCGTTCTGTCAATATCAACTTGTTTTGGCTTATTATTTTTAACTTCTCTTAGCCGAGTTGCAATTCTCTTTTGAGCGCTTGCCAAGTTTTCAAGGTCATTTTCAAACTTATTAAGACCTGTCATATTTGCACGCATTTCATCAGTCATTCCGCTTACAAAATCAGTTTGCGGAAAGAAAGCAGTGATTTCAAAAGTTTCTATCCCAACACCAAAGAGTTCTTGCCCGAGATCCTTTGAAAAATCTTTGCTTTTAAGCCCTGTCGCCAGATCAACAAGTTCGAAAGTGTCGCCCTCTGGCGTGTCAGCAAATACGCGAGTGGCACGATATTCCTTTCCGTTTGCTGTGAAAACTATGCTTCCGCCGTATACCCCACTTTGCCAAGGCTTAAACTTGCTTCGCTCACTGTTATAGGCTTTATTGTTCCCCTTCTTCGCCATGCCATAAAACATCGCTTTCAAAAAGATTGACAGCGTTGTCTTGCCCCAACCATTTTGACGACAAATTTGAGTCAAGTTTGCGTCAAAATCCATATCAACGCCAGACAATTTGCCAAAATTTTCTATATGTAAAGATTTAATTTTCATACTGACAAATCATCTCCTCTTAACGCCTCAATTCCAAGCCGACAAATTATATTTTTATCACTTTCGTCAAGCGAATTTTCCTCTTCCACAAGTCTTAAAAATTCAGACTTAAACGACAATTTTTCTTCTTTAAGCTTGTTTAAATCAATCTTCAATTTTGTTCCGTCAACAAGCTCATAATAGAAAAATTTATTTTCAAACTCTCGCGCAAGTTCGGTCATAAATTTCTCGCAGTTCTCGCTGACCGAACCAGTCAAAATTGCCCTTACAAGACTGTTTTGGTCAATCTCTTTAAGGCAACCGTTCATTCTTGCGCACAACTGATCAAACTTTTCAAGGCCTGTTATGTCAATATCCACAATAACAAATTCTCTCTTTGCAAAATTAACAAAGCGGTGTGATTCTTTTTGTCCATCAAGCTCTATTTCTATAAAGCCATGCTCACCACACTCATCAAAGCCATGAGAAAAGAGTGAGCCACTGTAAACAAATCTTCCATTCTCGCCAAGTTTTCCCGAATCAAAAGCATGAATATGCCCAAGCGCAAGATAATCTATACCCGCCTTCTCAAATGCACGCAGGTTTATACCGTCGTTTGCAGAAGGATTATAAACATCACCATGCAAAAGATGAAAATGGAATTTATCATTTTTAAAGATTGGCACAATCAAGTTTTCAGTGCCTTGTTGCCCTGAAACTGAATATGAATCAAACTCATGACACTTTATTTCGTCATCAAAGACATAAAAATTGTCTGGCACTTTTCCAGTCACAAATTCCTCATCGTGATTGCCACGAACATAGAAGGTTTTGATTTTTGATCGTTCAACTATATCAAAAAAACTTTTCATGAGCTTTTGTGAAAAAGTTTTTCCGTCAAAAAGGTCACCTGCAATAAAAATCGCCTCACAGTCAATCGATTTTGCATAATCAAAAAGTTTGCTCACTTGATGCATTTCCTCTTCTCGCAAAACGTTTGCTTTCTGCGTGGTTAATTTTTTAAACTTTGCGCCAAGGTGCAAATCACTTACATGAATAAATTTCATCTGCTTCTCCAATGTTTTTATTATATCATAAAACAGCCTTAAATCAAAATAAAAGCCTTTCCATAAATGAAAGACTTTTGTTTTTATTAGTCGCAATTTTTTCAGAAAACAAACATTTTCTTTTAAGGATCAAATTTATCTTATTTGTGCTTATTGATTTATAAAATAGATAAAAGCTTTCCTCGCACTTGACCATCAGTTTGAATAAGAACCGAGTTTGCTGTTCCAGTGTAGCCATGAACACCGAAAGGCATTTTATATTCTTTGGCATCAATAAACTCAAAGGAAACTTTATCATTGAGAGGATCAACATACTTACCATCTGTTGTTTTAACTTCAAGCAAGAATTTATATCCACTTCGAATATTCAAATTGACATTTCCAGTGTTTGATAGAATTGAAGTGTGTGAGCGAATATCACTTGCGAAAGTCACATTGATTTCTCCATTATTGCTTTCAAAGTTGTGAATTACACCAACTTTTTCGTCTGCGATGTAAGCTTCAATGCCACCACTCTTGGTTGAAATCCAAGATCTTTCGCTTATACCTTTTTCGCTACCTATTTTTACCCTTCCGCCTTCAAGATCAATATTGATATATCCATCAACTTGACCAATTTCTATATTTGCATTGTTGCCATGTGGGATGCTCACATCTCCGCCAACTTTCTTAACATTAAAAGTTGGTGCATCAATGAAATCTTTTGTGTTATTTGCTGAGAAATGCCCAGTAAGTTCGCCAATATTCACTTTCCCACTTGTTGTCACAACTGAGATTGTTCCAACAAATTTATCACAATTAAATGAGCCATTGCCAACATTCACATTGAGAAGTTCACTGTTGCTTTGAGTCCAAGCAACATTTGTCATAGTGATATTTGAGATATCAATTCTGCCGTTAGTTGTGGAAATCTTGTTAACTCCACCATTTCCCATAATGGTCAAACCAATTTCGCTTGAAATTGAACCTGAGCCAGTCACAAGTGTGAGATTTGAAAATCTTGATGTGATATATTTATTAAATTTGATTGAGCCTGAGCCAGTTCTGATATTGATGTTCGCTGGCGCGATTGTGTTATATGCAGTCATCTCTTCTTTATCACTGGTTGCAAGTCCAAGATTGACATTCCCGCTGTCAGTGGTAACTGAAATCTCAGTGTTTAAAAGTTGATTATAATTTATGCTTTTGATTCCTTCTGCATCTTGAAGTTCACTTGGAACAAGAATATTCACTTGAATATTGTTTGAAAAATGCAAAAATCCTTCTGGTTCTGTGACATTGATTGTCAATATGCCATTGGCTTTATCAAGGATAATCTCACGATTAAAGGTTGTGTTTTGCTCTGATCTAGCAAAACCGATACTGTTGTTCACAAACTCAATCGTGTCCGTCACAACATTGCTTTTCATAACATTGACCGAAGCGTTCTTAGCATTGATTTTTATTTTATTTAAAGTTGAGAAATTGATATCTTCATTTGCTGTGGTTTGAACAACCTGATCGCTCTCATTGAAGGAAAAATACTTAAAGCCCAAAACATCCTTTTGTGGCGAAAAGAGCATAAAAGTTAAAATGCCTAAAAATACCGCAACGATCAATAGGATAAACATAAGCAAATAGAATGCAAAACCTTTTTTGACCTTATCTCCTGCCATAAGACCTCCTATATAATTTATTTTACCACACTTTTACAAAATTTGCAAGCCTAAATATGTTAAGCTTGCAATTTTTATGGATAATATTTAATTTTTCATAGTCTATCACAGTTTTTCTTAGACTATCAACATTTCATCTTAGTCTATCACTGCTTTAATTCTTCTTATTCCACTTGAAGAAGATTCTTCTTTGAGAATCTTGAAGTGATGAAGTTCACTTGTGTTGTCAGCGTGTGGACCACCACAGATTTCTTTGCTTACTGAGCCTATGGTGTAAACCTTAACTTCGTCACCATATTTGTTTGAGAATGTTCCATGTGCGCCACTCTTTCTTGCCTCTTCAAGTGTCATAACTTCGCACTTAACATCTATTGCTTTTGCAATAGCGTCATTGACAAAGTTTTCAAGAGTTTTAAGTTCCTCCTCTGTCATTTTATGGTCAAGATTAAAGTCGAACCTCAAACGCTCAGGTGTGATGTTTGAGCCTTTTTGAACAACATCTTTGCCGAACATTTTTTGAAGTCCTGCAAGCATAAGATGTGTTGCTGTGTGAAGACGAGCGCTCTGCTTTGATGTGTCAGCAAGTCCGCCTTTAAACTGTCCAGCTGATGCTTGACGTGACTTTTCTTGATGCTCTTCAAAAGCTTTCTTGAAGCCTTCCTCATCAACAGAATAGCCTCTTTCATTTGCCAGTTCACGAGTGAGTTCGAACGGAAAGCCAAAGGTGTCATAAAGTCTGAAACATGCTTTGCCTGAAAGAATATTCTCAACGATTTCTCCCTCTTTTGCAAATTGTTTATGCCTTTCAATGCCATTTATAACCTTTTCAAACTCGCGGTGACCTTCGTCAATAGCCTTTGAAAATTTTTCAACTTCCTTTGCAAGTTCATCTTTAATTTTTTCACTGTTAGCTTTTATATCCTGATAGTCTTGACCATACTCTTCAATATATATGCTTGCAATATCAGCAAAATATTTGCAATCAAGACCGATATTTCTTGCGCAGTTGACAGAACGACGAATAAATCTTCTGAGCACATAGCCTTGACCAACATTTGAAGGTGCAACGCCTCTCTCATCACCAAGCACAAAAGTTGCAGAGCGAAGATGGTCAGTTATGATGCGATAAGAGCGCTTTGCACTGTCAGATGAAAGATAGCCTTTTTCAGCCTTTGAGCCAATAAAGTCAATGACTTTTTTCAGGCATCCAGAGTCATAAACACTTTCCTGTCCATTTAAAACTGCAACCGTTCTTTCAAGCCCCATACCTGTATCAATATTTGGTCTTTCAAGCTTCTTTGCCTTTTCGCCAACCTTATCAACTTTATATTGCATAAAAACATCGTTCCAAATTTCAAGATATTTATCGCAGTCGCAAGCTGGCGAGCAATTTGGGCCACATGCCTCTTTGCCAGTATCATAATACATTTCACTGTCTGGTCCACAAGGTCCCACACCACTGCCAAGCCCCCACCAGTTGCAATCTTTTGACAAAGGATAAATGTTTTCTTTTTTCACTCCACATGCAAGCCAAGCGTTGATTGCTTCTTCATCCCTTGGTGCTGTTTCATCACCTTCAAAAACTGTGACTGCAAGTCTTTCTTTTGGAATACCAATATATTCTTTGCTTGTCAAAAATTCATAAGAAAGTTTAATCATTTCTTCTTTTGGGCAAGAACCAAGATACCAGTTTCCAAGCATCTCGAAACAAGTGAGGTGACTGTCGTCACCAACGTCATCAATATCACCTGTTCTTATGCAACGTTGAACGTCAAAAATCTTATTACCTGCTGGATGAGTTTCTCCCAAAAGGTATGGAACAAGCGGATGCATTCCCGCTGTTGTGAAAAGAACAGTTGGATCATTTTCTGGAATGATAGAATAACCAGGAATTTTTTTGAAGCCATGCTTTTCAAAAAATTTAAACCAAAGTTCTTTAAGTTGTCTGTCTGTTTTCATAGTTTTCTCCATATTATTTTATTTCGCTTTTTATTTTAGCATTTTTTGTTTATTTTTCCAAGCAAAACATAGCAAAACTTATTGATTATTATTTTTTTGTGCCTTAAACCAATGTTCATTTAATTTAAGCATTAATACTTTGTCCATTTAAGATAAAGTCCACCTGCGGACATTGTCACGCCTGCTTTCGCGCGGTCACCTTCTTCAAGCGCCTCTTTCACCGAGTCAAGACTAAGTTTGCCACGCCCAACATCAACAATCGTTCCAACAATAATTCTGACCATATTGTAAAGGAAGCCACTGCCCTCAACATCAAAATAATAAATGTCATCTTCTTTTATAATCTTGATTGAATAGATTGTTCT
>CAOJNR010000030.1 GCA_948439925.1 uncultured Clostridia bacterium | reverse complement strand
GCCATTTTTTATCCTTCTTTTAATGAATTCAATTTTTTATTGATAGAGTCAAAATAAAGGTGCTTTATTGCACCTCTATTTTTGTTTTTGTTCGACTTGATTTTTGCTATCGTTTGCACATTTAGTGGTGCTTAACTCTGTCGTGCTCTTCTGCGCGCTTTGCGTTGTTGAAGCGGTCAAGAGTTCCCACAAGATAGCCAGTGATTCTTCTGATTCTCTCAAAGCCAAGCTTGCCGTCAGTTTCTCTTCTTCCGCAGTGTGGACAAGTGTCACCAATAATGCCGTTGTAGCCACAAACTGGGTCGCGGTCGATAGGGTGATTGATTGCTCCATAACCAATTCCAGCCTCTTTCATGTGACGAACAACTTTTTCAAACGCTTCAAGGTTGTTTGAGGTGTCGCCGTCAAGCTCAATGTATGAGATGTGTCCACCATTGCAGAGGTTGTGGAAAGGTGCTTCCAAATCAATTTTCTTGTCAGCAGAGATATTGTAGTAAACTGGCACGTGGAAACTGTTTGTGTAGTAATCGCGGTCAGTCACGCCTTTGATGATACCATACTTTTTCTTATCCATGCGAACAAATCTGCCTGAAAGTCCTTCTGCTGGGGTTGCGATAACAGTGAAGTTGAGTTTATACTCCTCGCTCTTCTTGTCAGCGTAGTCACGCATGTGCTTGATGATCTCGTAGCCAAGATTCCAAGATTTTTGGTTTTGTCCATGGTGTTTGCCAGTGAGTGCAACAAGTGTTTCAGCAAGTCCGATAAAACCATAAGTGAGTGAGCCATGTTTCAAAACCTCTGCAACACTGTCAGTTGGTCCAAGCTTTTCAGAATCAATCCAAACGCCTTGTCCCATAAGGAAAGGATAGTTGTATACATGCTTTGACTTTTGAATTTCAAATCTGTCAAGAAGTTGTGCTGTCACAAGATCAAGCATTTTGTCAAGAGATGAATAGAATTTCTTGATGTCACCTTTGGCTTCGATTGCAAGCCTTGGAAGGTTGATTGAAGTGAATGAAAGGTTACCTCTTCCGTTTGTGATTTCACGGCTTGGGTCATAAACATTTCCCATAACGCGTGTTCTGCATCCCATGTAAGCCACTTCGGTTTCTGGACGACCCTTTTTGTAGTATTGAAGGTTGAAAGGTGCATCAATGAATGAGAAGTTAGGGAACATTCTCTTTGAGCTAACTTCGATTGCACGCTTAAAGAGGTCATAGTTTGGCTCACCAGGGTTATAGTTCACACCTTCTTTAACTTTAAAGATTGAGATAGGGAAAATGGCAGTTTCGCCGTTTCCAAGACCTTCTTCTGTTGCAAGAAGAATGTTTTTGATGACCATACGTCCTTCTGGCGTTGTGTCAGTTCCAAAGTTGATTGATGAGAATGGAACTTGTGCGCCAGCACGTGAGTGCATTGTGTTAAGGTTGTGAATGATTGCTTCCATTGCTTGATGGGTTGCCTGATCGGTTTCTTCCAAAGCATGCTCAGAAGCAAACTTTTTGATTTTTTTGTAGTCACTATCGCTCACTTTGAGTTCAGCCATAAGCTTTTCTTCGGCTTTATTGTAAGCTTTTGAAACTGAAATGCAAGGGTAGAGGTTTTCTTTTTCTTCAATTTTCTTTAAAAGTGTGATAATCTCTTCCTCTTTTTTCTTGCCAATCATAATTGAATAAGCCTTTGCAAAGTTTGAGCGATAAAGTTTTTTATAGGTTTTCATAACGCCAGGCGCGCAACCATAGTCAAAGTTAGGCACGCTCTGTCCACCATGTTGGTCATTTTGGTTTGCTTGGATTGCTATGCACACAAGAGAAGCGTAAGTTCTGATGTCTTGTGGCTCACGAACAGAACCGTGGCCTGTGTGGAATCCACCTTTGAAAAGCTTTTCAATGTCGATTTGACAGCAGGTTTCAGTCAAAGTGTAGAAGTCAAAGTCGTGAATATGAATGTCACCATTAAGATAAGCATTTGCTTGCTTTGGGTCGATTATCGCATTCACGTTATAGTTCTTTGCACTTTCTGCGCCATATTTGAGCATAACGCCCATTGCAGTGTCGCCATCAATGTTTGCATTTTCGCGTTTGAGGTCTGAGTCCTTTGCGTCAGTGTTGGAAATCTTGTCAATAGTTTTCATAAGGTCAGTGTTCATAACGCGCACACGATTTCTTTTTGCGCGATAGAGAATATATGCTTTGGCAACATCGTCATGTCCTTTTTTCATAAGAACCTTTTCAACGATGTCCTGAATTTCTTCAACAGTTGGTGTTTTGTCAACAAATTCATCATCAATAAGTTTTTCAGCTTCACCCGCAAGTTTCTTTGCAACCTTAATCTCACGGTCACCCACTGCGTTCATTGCTTTGATGATTGCATTTTCGATTTTTGTGCTGTCGAAACTAACAATTCGTCCATCTCTTTTAAGTATTTGTTTTACCATTTTTTATATCCTCCTTGGCAAATGTATACTTATACAATATCTAGTGTTTTTATTCCTTTCGTCACTATATATTGTATGCGTTCGTTTTCTATGTTATTTTTTTTGCAAAAAAAAGTCAACTAAAATTAATATAATTTTTCAACAAATTTTTGCAAAATGTGACCTTGGTTATTGTTATATAACTTAACGCCTTTATTTTGGCTCTATGCAAAATTTCGCAGTTTCGAGAACGGTAATTGTAAAATTTTGTAAAAGTTGATTGTAAAGGACAAAAAGGGTCAATAAATGGTGTGAAACATCAATTTGATAGTATAAAAAGCAAGCCAAGGAATGAATAAAAACAAGAAAATTGCCAAATTTTCATTTTTCACAAAACACAAGATATTGATTTTTATGTCAACTTGCCTATAAATTGCTTGAAAAATTTATTCAAATGTTTTAATATATATTCGAAGTAAGGAGGTTTTTTAAATGGGAACAACTATTGGACTTGTTTTGAATTTCTTGTTTGTGGGGATTTTGGTCATAGGCTTCTTGATAGGTCTTTGGCGTGGCTTTAAAAAATCATCAGTCAATCTCGCATTCTCAATCGTGGGCATCGTGATTGCCTTTTTGATAACTCCATTGCTTGCATCGCAGGTTGTCAATGTGACAATCACAATAAATGGTGTGAAGCAAACTCTTTCTGAATTTATTATGAATCAAATTTCATCTGGCTCTGACATTGGGCTTATGCTTCAAAACAATCCAAGTCTTGAAGCAGTGATAAACAAACTTCCATTTGCGCTTGTAAGCTCAATCGTTTTCATTGTTCTCACACTTGTGATTGAGTTTATTATCTATATAATATACAAAATCATAGCTTGTATATTTCTTAAAACAAAGCCTGGAAAGAAAAAGCATAGGCTTCTCGGCGGTGCAGTGGGAACTGTGAGGGCTTTTCTTCTCACAATCTTTGCTGTTATGCCACTTGGCTCTGTTATAGGTCTTGTTGATGACCTTAACAGACCAGAGGATATTTTTGTTCAAACAACTGTTGCAGAGGAGTATAACGGTGAGCGCGAAGAACCAAAGGGACTGCTTGACCGAATTGAAGGCTCTGAGCAGGCGATAGATGTTATTCAGTCAATAAATAACTCTGCATTCTTTAAAATTGGTGGACTCGTTGGACTTGATGACCAAATGTTTGACTATCTTTCATCTTTTGATGTTGAAGGCGAGAATGTCAAAATTAGGCAGGAAATTGTGACATATGCGACAACTGCAAATGTTGTAATGCAAATTCAAGATGAACTTAAAGCAGAAAATCCAGCAAAACTTGCATTAATAGACTATGAAAAACTTGAAATATATGTGGACAAAATCCTCGACAGCAAACTTTTCTCAACCGTCGTGTGTGATTTGGCTTCCGACATTATCAAAAACTATAAAGATTATTCTTTCGCTTCATCTTTTGAATCGGTGAGTGAAATTCTTGACGACATTGGCAATCATCTTTTGTTAGTTGAAAGACCAAGCGAATATTTCTCAAATGACATAAAACAATTTTTCAATGCATTCAAGAACTTGGCACAAAATGGAGCGCTTGATGATGTTATTGAAGCCAAAAATGAAGAAATTTTGAAAACTATCAAAATTTTAACTTCAACTGACAATTTTGAAAGCACTTCGAAAGCAATCGAAAATATCTTTTCTATGAATATGGTGCGTGACAGCGTGAAAACTTTGACAACAAAGGTTTTGACAAATGTTTTAGAAGGGCTTGAAGAAATTGATGCAAGCACAGAAGGTTATGAGGAAAATGACTGGAAAACTCTTTCTTCTCAATTTTCAACACTTTTGAAAGATGCAACTGATGCTATGGACGAAATTGACCTTAATGTCGTTCTTGAAAACCCTCAAAATCTTGTCGACCCAGACGACACAACAAACCTCACAAAAGCTCTCACGCTTGTTGGCAAACTTATTGATGACATTCGAACAATCGATCTTTTCAAAACAAGCGAAGGCAAGTCAATCATTGACAAACTTCTTGTCGACAACGATTTCACATTGCCAGAAGGCAAAGTTTATGATAAAAATGGCAATGAAGTTGAGATAAAAACTTATTCACAAATGTTCGCTTTCTTAGCTTCTCCTATTGAAGAAATAAAGAAAATGGATATGCACGCATTTATCACAGGCGAGATTGAACAAACACCAGCTGGCGTTTTCAAACTGCTTGCTGATGCGTCAATGAAACAGCCAGAAGGAGAGAAAGATCAATATCTTGGCAAAATTCTTCTTCCTCTCACACAAATCAGATTCACCGAAAAACTTATCTTTGACGAGGTTCTTGGAAATATTGCGGGCGAGGATAACCTTGTTGACTTCACATTACTAACTGACTATGACTCACGCAAGCATGACTTCAAATATATCAATCAGCTCATCATTGCTCTCAATTCTGACTATGATGGAAATCAATCTCTTCTTGAAGCGCTCTTGGCAGACGGAGAAGTTGACCAAGCAGAAATACTTTTGCAAGAAGGCATTGATATCAAAGCAATCGTGAAACCAATTCTCTATGCAAATTCAACAGTTGGAATCAGAAACAAAATTTTTGATTCGGTTGATAAAGCAACAGGTATTCTTGGCAACTCAAACTCAAAAATTGAGCGTGATAAAATGATTTTTGAAGAGGGCAATCCTCTTGACCAAGCAGATGATTTCTGCGATATGCTGATAAGCATGGCGAAGTTCTATAACACTGTTGACGCAGGTCTTAAAATGGCTGATATGGACACAACTGTTCTTGGAGCTTTCCTTGACGAAATGAGAGATTACGTTATTGACAGTGAAGGACTTGAACCTGTTTTTGAAATGCTCACAACTCAGCTTGAAACTGAATTTGACCTCACTGCAAAAGGCATTGATATAAATGAATTTATTTCTTCAAAAGAGAAGTCATTCGTTGACCTCTTGAATGAGGCGAAATCTAAGCTTTAAGCTTAAAACCAAAGGATAAAACATGGAATTTGTTCACACACCAGTTCTTTTAAGTGAAGTTATTGAAGGACTGAATATAAAGAGAAAAGGGAGGTTTGTCGACTGCACCATCGGTGGCGGAGGACATTCCTCTTTTATTCTTTCTCACGTGGGAAAGGAGGGACAGCTCTATGGCTTTGACCGTGATGAGAACGCTATTGAGGCCTGCAAGAAGCGTTTTAAAGGAAAAGAAAATGTCACGCTATTTAAGGCAAACTTTCATGACGCACCAGAAATTTTGAAAGAAAATGACATTTCTGAACTTGACGGAATTCTTATCGACCTCGGTGTTTCTTCTCACCAAATTGACACGGCTGAGCGTGGATTCAGTTTTCTCCATGATGGCAAACTTGATATGCGCATGGATAACAGCCAAAGCTTATCAGCATATGAAGTCGTAAACTCTTATCCAAAAGAAAAACTGATAAAAATTTTATATAACTATGGCGAAGAAAGCAACGCAAAAAATATCGTTCAAAAAATCTGTCAAGCAAGAGAAATTAAACCTATTGAAACAACGCTTGAACTCAAAAATATTGTTGAAAGCGCTTTTCCCAAAAAGGTGATTTATGGAAAAGGTGGAGTGACCAAGCAGACTTTTCAAGCAATTCGAATTGAGGTCAATAGTGAACTTGATGGTCTGGAAGAAGCAATGCGGGAACTGTTTTTTCTTCTCAAAAAAGGTGGAAGGCTGGCGGTCATTTCCTTCCATTCACTTGAAGACCGCATTGTGAAAAATCTTTTCAAGGATCTTGCAACAGATTGCATTTGTCCGCCAAAAACCCCAATTTGCATTTGTGGACATAAAGCAGAAGGCAAACTTATCACGCGAAAGCCAATCACGGCAAGTGAGGATGAACTTAAAGTGAATTCGCGAAGTGCACCAGCAAAACTTAGGATAATTGAAAGAGTTTAAAAATAGAAGAAAAAAGTAATAAAAAAAGGAGGGCAAGGCGTATATGTATAAAGAAGAAAAAATTGTTTTAGCTGAAAAAGAAAATGCCTCTCGCAGTGCTGAAAACACGCAAGTGGCTGAAAGTCAGACTGAGCAAGAAGATTTTGTTATCAAAAAAGCACCAAAAGAAAGTGTTCCGATTGAGCAAGAAAATCTTTCTCAGGAAGCAGATAAACCTGTTGACACCCTCCGTGATGTTGCAAAACGGCAAAAAGAGTTCGTGCTTAGACGAGAGATGCAAGAGGAAGTTAAAGCAAAAGAATCTTCAATTATAGAAAAACCCAACTATGACTTTATTGAACCATTGACGAGTGAGCAGGAAGAGCGGATCTTCAAGATTGAGCGCGAGAAAAAAACAGACACAAAACCAAAATTTAATGGTAAAAGAATGAGAATAGCCATTTTTTCAATTCTTTTAGCAGTTTTTGGCGTTTGGGGAATTGTTAATGTTGCAAAGATTGACCTTTTACAACAGAGCTATAATGCGCTTTATGAGCAATATTACAATATCAATTTGCCAAACTATCTCAAAAATCTCGGTCAGCTTGACGCAGTCAATCAAAGCAATATGGATAACCTCTTCGAAACAATTCCCGAAGAGACAGTTCCGCCTGCGACCATTGACAAAAAATCCAACTGGTTTGATAGAATATGTGAGTTTTTAGTGGGGTTGTTTGGAGGTTAAACTTGCAAAAACCTTATTCACTGTTTTCATTTAGAAAAAGGATATTAGCAGTCGCTCTGGTGATATCCTTTATTTTTTGTTCGCTTGTTGTTCGACTTTTTGTTATTCAAATAATAAACGGCAAAGAACTTCAATTCAGAGCCACAGACCAGTGGACGCGTGACCTTGCGATTGTTGCGCCACGAGGCGATATTCTTGACAGCACAGGCTCGGCTCTTGCAGTCAGCTACACAACTTACAACGTCTATGTTCGTGGTCGTGAAGTTGCATCGCCAACCACACTCGCAACAGTGCTTTCTCGCGCCCTTGATCTTAACTTTGATGATGTTTACAAAAAGGTCACAAAGAAAGGCGTCAGCGAAGTGCTTATCAAAATGGGCATCTCAGGTGAAAAAGCAGAGGAAATTTATGAGCATAAATTCACTGGCGTATACCTTGCTGAGAATGTGGCAAGATATTATCCTTATGGCAATCTTCTCACACAGGTTTTGGGCTTCACTTCCATTGATAATGTTGGTCAAACAGGCATTGAGGCATACTATGACACAAAACTTAAAGGGCATGATGGATTTAGCTATGTTCAAAGTGACCTTCAAGGCAAAGAGATAGGCGGAAGTTTGCGCTACTATATTCCTGCAACCAAGGGCAATGACTTGACGCTTACAATCAATTCAAAAATCCAGCTCATATTAGAGCGCACGCTTGAAAAGATAATGACAGAACAAAAAGCCAAGAATGTGACAGGCATTATGCTTAAAGCCAAGACTGGCGAAATTGTTGCTCTCTCAACCAAGCCAAGCTTTGACCTTAACGAAGTGCCACGTGATGACCTTGAAGTTCTGTTCGATCAGTCCAAAATCAAAGGCGTCACTGATGTCTATGAACCAGGCTCAACTTTCAAAATATTAACCGTTTCAGCTGCGCTTGAAGAAGGACTCACCAGCCTTGAAGACAGGTTTTATTGCCCAGGCTATCGCATGGTTGACGGTGTGCGTATAAAATGCTGGCGAACAATCGGTCATGGCTCTCAAACACTTGCAGAGGCTTTCGGAAATTCATGCAACTGCTGTTTTATGGATTTGGCACTAAGGCTTGGCAAAGATAAATTCTATGAGTATTTAGAGAAATTTGGACTTGGGCAAAAAACAGGTATAACAATCGCTGGCGAGGCAAAGGGTATTTTAATGGACAAAAGCCTTGTCAAAAATGTTGACCTTGCCAGAATTGGTTTTGGTCATGCAGTTGCAGTCACTCCAATTCAGCTTTTGACTGCTGTTGCGTCAATCACTAATGGTGGAAATAAGATAAACCCATACTTCCTTGCAAAAGAAACTGACGTGAATGGAAACACAATATTTGAAGCGCAAAA
Organism: uncultured Clostridia bacterium; assembly: GCA_948439925.1. Taxonomy (GTDB): domain Bacteria; phylum Bacillota; class Clostridia; order Christensenellales; family UBA1242; genus Caccovivens. Next base: position 1,549 of record CAOJNR010000030.1, on the reverse strand, counting down.
CAATATAGGAGCAAGCACAATCAGTGCAAAAACTTCCCAGAATGTCAATGGACTTTTGGAATTTGCTGAAAACAAGACGGGAAAGTATACTTTTGTTGAAGGATATAATGTTGGCGGAAAAACTGGAACAGCACAAAAATATAGCGAGGGTGGCGGTATAGCTCAGGGGAAATATATTTCTTCTTTCATTGGAACTTATCCTGCTGACAATCCTGAATATCTTCTTCTTATAATGGTGGACGAGGCAAGCGCAGGTGCATATTATGGCAGTGTTGTCGCAGCGCCTTATGGCAAAGAGGTTTTCAGTGGTATGTTTGAGTATCTAGGCGAAAAGAAACAAGATGAAAGCATAGTTGTTGAGTTTGTCGACATGCCAGACCTTGTTGGACTTAGCCTAGCAGACGCCCTCATTGAACTAAAAAAACTTGGGCTTGATTATGAGATTGATGGTGATGGTGAATTTGTTATCAATCAGCTCGCACCTTTTGGCACAAGTTTGCAAAAAGGAAGCACAGTCATATTGATAACATAGCTTTTCAGTTGTTTAAAAAAAATATTTAATAATTTTTGAAAATAAACTAAAAACAAGCGGATAATCAACAAAAAGTCGGTTATTCCGCCCAAAATCCCATTTTTATTTGATTTTTTTCGCTAAAAGGTCTATCATATAACTATGAGAATTGAATATATCATAATTATCGCAGTCATTGTGCTTATAGTTGGAATTTGCTTTTGCCTTGCAATCGCTTCTTTCGGCTATGATAGGTTTTATGATAACCTCGTTGCGCTCAGCAAAGTCACGATCGAAAATTCAGGTTTGACTGCTTATGACTATGTCCAAGCGGTCAATGCCACCAAATTTGGCTCAAAGCTTGAAATTGTTGCAGTTTCTGGCATGACTGATGACGCTTATGGTGGAGGAAAGGTCTTCCTCTCTCAAAACACATTGCAGTCAAACTCGGTGGCGTCCTTTGCAATAATATCGCATGAACTTGGACACGCGCTTCAAGACAAGGAAGGCAAACTTAAAAAACTTATCATTTTTCGCAAACTTATTCGCTTTCTTGGTTTTTTGTTTGTTCCTCTTTTGGTTGTTGGCTTAGTTCTTTTCCTTATTGGAAACTTTTGGCTAACCGAAGGAAGCTTCTGGCTTATAGGTATCATTCTCATGTCTGGCGCAGGCTTTTCAATTCTGCTTGCACTGTTATTGAAAATTGTCACCATCTCTATTGAAAAGGACGCGTCAAAAAGGGCACTTGTTCTTCTTGAAAGTGTGCTGAATAAAAATGAACTTAAAATGGCTAAAAAACTTCTTAACAGTGCCAAACTCACATACTGGGGTGACTTTTTCAGGGCGATTTTTGGTTGGACAAGGCTTACAAAAAAAGGAAAAATATTTTTCAAATAGGAGGAAATTTTGGACGGAATTACAATCGCATATATTGTTTCAGGCGGATTGATTTTGCTGGCAGTGATTTTTGGTATTGTTGCTCAGTCTTCTATCGATTCAAACTATCGCAAGTTCAGCAAAATTATCGCAAAAAATGGT
>CAOJNR010000029.1 GCA_948439925.1 uncultured Clostridia bacterium | reverse complement strand
TCGGGGGGGGGAATTTGACACCTGATACATATGAACAAAAAGGTGTTACCATTTATTCTTCTGATATAAAAGATTCAGGCAAAACTTATTTCATTGAAAGTGAAAAGTTGACTTATACATACACTGTTGAAACTGGAACAGGTGAAGATAAGAAAACTGAAACTAAGAAAGAAATAAAAGATAGCATTGAGTTTTTGGATAAGCGCTTTGTGTTATATGAAAAGGGTGACTTCGTTGCAGTCGCAAATGGAAAAGATGCAAATGGCAAAACTTTGGCAGTTATTAGGCAACTCGGTGACGAGTTTGTTGGCAAGTATATTGAATGCGATAACCAAAATGTTGTTTGGCATAATTCGAGCGTAAATATAGATGAAAGCTTGGAGATGACAATTTTCAATCTTGACAGCATTTTGGATAGAAATCAAATGCCAGAGGGCAAAGGAATTTATCTATTCTTTGAAACCAATCTTTTCTGGAAACACAAATAAATTTTTGTGGCTATTTCATATTGTCAAAGATAAAAAATGTTTATTCTGGGAGTAATCTCAGAATAGGCATTTTTTTTGAATTCAAAAAAGAAAAAAGGGCAAAATTCACTTATCGACAATTTTCAACAAAAAAAGATAAATCAAGTTGAAAAATTGGTGAATAAAGTTATAAAAAAATGATTAAAATCTTAAATTTTGGAAATTATTTTTGAAAAAGTGTTGACAAATATTGGGGGAAATGCTATAATATCGGTAACTATTATAGCGCATTGTGGGAAAGAATTTTGTTTTTTAACTAAATATAGGGGGATTTTGTGCCAATTTTCTTGACACAAAGTCCTTTTTTTGTCTGACATAAGCGCTAAGGTTTAAGGAGATGCACATGACTGTTAATGTTCGAAAAATCAAAAATGGCAAAGCTGAAAGATATTCTTTCGGAAGATGTGAAGATTTGGTTAATATGCCACAACTTTTGGAAATCCAAAAGACTTCTTACAAAAACTTCTTGGAAAGTGGAATCAAGACTGTTCTTGATGAATTTTTCCCACTTTCTGATTTCAGTTACAAGGCAAAGCTCTATATCACTGAAATTTTGCCTTTCTCAGAACCAAAGTATTCAATCAAAGAGTGCAAACGTCGTGGAGCAACTTATTCTTCTCCACTCAAAGTGAAAGCACGCTTTGTTGTTGAAGAAACTGGTCAAGCTGTTGAACAAGAAGTTTTCCTTGGTGATGTGCCAATGATGACTGAGCAAGGCTCTTTCATTATCAATGGTATCGAGAGAGTTGTCATCAACCAAATCGTTCGTGCACCAAGTGTTTATCTTCTTCGTGACAAAGACAATAATGCAACTCTTAGAGCTCAAATTATTCCAGTGCACGGAAACTGGATTGAAATCGAACAGGGTGCAAATGAAAACCTCAAAATCGTGCTTGAAAGAAAAAGTAAGATTTCACTTGGCGTTTTCCTTAAATGTTTTGGTTTCACAAATGAAGAAATCCTCAAATGCTTTGGTAATAACCGCTATGTAAAGAATGTGGTTGACAAAGAAACTCAAATCACACAAGAGGACGCACTTCTTGAATTTTCAAGAAAAACTCGCCCAGCCGATGTTGCTTCTGCTGAAACAACAAGAGCATTCCTTAACGCTTCTTTCTTCACTGACGCATACTATAACCTTTCAAGAGTTGGAAGATACAAAATCAATAAGAAACTTGAACTTAAAGAAAGACTCCCAGGTCTTGTTTCAGCTGAAAACCTTGTTGATGGCGATGAAGTTATCGTTAAAGCAGGTGAAGTTTTCACAAAAGAAAGCGCAAGAGCTGTTCAAAACGCTGGTATCAACGAAGTTTGGGTTCAACTTGCTGACAAAAAGCATCTTATGAGAGGCAATAACCGCGTAACTCTTTCTGATATCTTCCCATGCAACCAAGAAGAGCTTGGCGTGAACGAAGATGTTTACTATCCAGTTATTTCTCAAATCCTTAAAGACAACAAAACAAAAGAAAAGAGAATTGAAGCTATCAAGGCAAGCGCAAAAGAACTTGTTATCACAACTCTCACAATGGACGATATTCTCGCAACAATCAGTTGCTATCTTGATGTGCTTGAAGGCGTTGGAACTCTTGATAAGATTGAACACCTTTCAAACAAACGCGTTGCCACTGTTGGCGAACTTGCATGCGCTGATTTCCGCAAGGGCGTTATGAAACTCTCTGGCAACATTAAAGAAACACTTCAAGGTCGTGAATTTGTTGAAGTAACTCCTTCTCAAATCATGAATCCTAAGGCTGTAAATAAAGCGCTTCGTGACTTTTTCAGCCAATCACAACTTTCACAAATCATGGACCAGAAAAACCCACTTTCTGGAATCACTCAAAAACGCCGTATCTCTGCGGTTGGACCTGGCGGTATCAAAAAAGAGCGTGCAGATCCTGAAATCCGTGATATTCACTTCACACACTATGGCAGAATCTGCCCAATCGAAACACCAGAAGGTCAATCAATCGGTCTTATCAACACACTTGCTGGTTTTGTTAAGGTTAATGACTATGGTTTCCTTGAAACTCCTTACAGAGTTGTTGATAAAGAAAAGGGTGTTGTGACAAAGAATGTTGAATACAAAATGGCTGACGTTGAAAATGACTCATTCATCGCACAAGCAACAGAGCCACTCGACAGCGAAGGTCATTTCATCAATAAGCGTATCGTGTGCAGACATGGCGCAAGTATCATTGAAGTTCCAGCAAGCCAAGTTGACTATATGGACGTTTCTCCAAGACAGGTCATCTCAGTCGCAACAAGCCTTATCCCATTCGTAAATGGTGACGAAACAAACCGTGCCCTCATGGCTGCCAACATGCAACGTCAGGCAGTGCCACTTCTTCGTCCAGAAGCTCCAATCGTTGGAACTGGTATGGAAGCAAAAGTTGCAAAAGACAGTGGTTGCGTTCACGTTGCAAAAAATGACGGTGTTGTTAAATATGTTTCTTCTGACGAAATCAGAATTCTCGCTGAAAACGGACAAGAAGATATCTATTCGCTTACAAAATTTGCAAAAGCAAACGATGACGTGTGCTTCAATGAACGCCCATGCGTTAAGAAAGGCGAAAAAGTTAAGAAGGGTGACGTCATCACTGATGGTTACTCAACAGATAACGGCGAACTTGCCGTTGGTAAGAACGTTCTTATCGGTTATATGAACTGGGAAGGACAAAACTATGAAGACGCTATCCTCATCAATGAAAGACTTGTTAAGGAAGACGTTTACACATCTATCACTCTTTATGATCAAGAAATTAAGTGCAGAACAACCAAACTTGGTGACGAGCAAATCACTCGTGATATTCCAAACCTTGGTGAAGACGCACTCAAAGACCTCGATGAAAACGGTATCATCAGAATTGGTGCTGAGGTTCATCCAAATGATATCCTCGTTGGTAAGGTTACACCTAAGGGCGAAACCGAACTTACCCCTGAGGAAAGACTGCTCCGTGCTATCTTTGGCGATAAGGCAAGAGAAGTTAGAGATACATCTCTCCGCGTTCAACATGGTAAGGGCGGTGTGGTTGTCGATGTTCAAGTCTTCTCAAAGAAGAACAAAGACGACCTCGAACCAGGCGTTACTATGATGGTTAGAGTTACAGTAGCTCAAAAACGTAAGATTTCAGTCGGCGATAAAATGGCTGGACGTCACGGAAACAAGGGTGTTGTTTCAATCGTATTGCCAGAAGCAGATATGCCTTTCATGGCAAACGGAAAGCCACTTGACATCGTGCTCAGCCCTCTTGGTATTCCATCTCGTCTTAATATCGGACAGGTTTTGGAAGTTCACCTCGGCCTTGTTGCTAACGCTCTTGGCTGGAAGGTTGCAACTCCTGCTTTCGACGGCGCAACAGCCGAAGAAGTTAGAGAACTTCTTGTTGAAAACAATTTCAGACCAGACGGAAAAGTTCAACTCTATGATGGAAGAACAGGTGAGCCATTTGATAACCTCACAACAATCGGTATGAAATATATGCTCAAACTTGAACACATGGTTGACTCAAAAATCCATGCTCGTTCAATCGGACCTTATGCACTTATCACCCAACAACCACTCGGTGGTAAATCACTCTTCGGTGGTCAAAGATTCGGTGAAATGGAAGTGTGGGCGCTTGAAGCTTACGGCGCATCTCACATCTTGCAAGAAATGCTCACTGTTAAGTCAGACGACCTTAACGGAAGACTTAAAACTTATGAATCAATCATCAAAGGCTTGCCAATCGCTGAGCCTGGAATGCCTGAATCATTCAAAGTTCTCGTTAAAGAACTTCAAGCTCTTGGACTTGACATCAAGATTCTCACTGAGGGCAATAAAGAAATTTCACTTTCAGAACTCAGCCAAGACGAGCAAGACCAAGTCACAATGGCAAATGACACTGAAAATGAACTTAAAGAAATTCTTGACTTTGACGATATGCTTGCTGGTGATAAGGATGACCAAAAAGAAGAGAAAGACGAACTTGCCGAAGTCTTTGAAGAGTCAACAAAGAATGATCTTTCAAATCTTGATATCTTTGATGATTTTGGGGATTTTGAGTAACGAGGCTGGGGAGGCACCAAAAGTTCTTAACGCGGATACGATTGCTTATACAATCTAACCGCTAAACTTTCGGTTCCCCGTCCCAATCTCCCTCCACTTATGGTTGCAAAAATGAAAACAAGATTTCCATTTTTGCGATTAAAAAGTTTGAGGAAATTAAATAGCGTTTAAACAAATAGCAAAGTTTATTTGCGAATTAAAATAAAAAACAGAAAATAGCAAACAGATTTAGAATAATAGCAAACAAAAAAGGGAGAAAGTTATGTTTGAACTTAACAACTTTGATTCAATTAAAATTGGTATCGCTTCACCTGAAAAGATCAGAGAATGGTCTTATGGTGAGGTGACTAAGCCAGAAACAATCAACTATCGCACACAAAAGCCTGAAAAAGACGGACTTTTCTGTGAGAAGATTTTTGGACCTAGAAAAGACTGGGAGTGCCACTGCGGAAAGTATAAGCGCGTGCGCTACAAGGGCGTTGTCTGCGACAAGTGTGGTGTTGAAGTTACAAGAGCAAAAGTTCGCCGTGAACGTATGGGTCATATCGAGCTTGCTGCTCCTTGCACACACATTTGGTATTTCAGAAATGTTCCTTCAAAGATTGGAACTCTCCTTGAAATGACTCCTAAGGCACTTGAACAAGTGGTTTATTATGTTTGCTATGTTGTGCTTGATCCAAAGCAGACAGATTTTGTCTATAAACAAGTTATCACTGACAAAGAATATCGTGACGCTTGTGAAAAATATGGCGAGAATGGCTTTGTTGTTGGCATGGGTGCTGAGGCTGTTAAACAACTTCTTGGCGAAGTTGACCTTGAAAAAGAGTCAAAAGAACTCAAAAAAGCACTTGTGACAATGAAAGGTCAAAGAAAAATCAAGGCAATGAAGAAACTTGATGTTGTTGAATCTTTCATCAAGAGTGGAAACAATCCAACTTGGATGGTTATGGACGTTATCCCTGTTCTTCCACCAGAACTTCGTCCTATGGTTCCACTTGATGGCGGACGTTATGCAACAAGTGACCTCAATGACCTCTATCGTCGTGTAATCAACAGAAACAATCGTCTTAAAAAACTTATGGAACTTGGCGCGCCTGACGTTATCATCAGAAACGAAAAGCGTATGCTCCAAGAGTCAGTTGACAACCTTATTGATAACGGTAAACGCGGAAAGGCAGTTCAATCTTCAAAACAACGTGACCTCAAATCTCTCACTGCTATGCTTGGCGGTAAGCAAGGTCGTTTCAGATTGAACCTTCTTGGAAAACGTGTTGACTATTCAGGTCGTTCAGTTATCGTTATTGGACCAGAACTTAAAATGTATCAATGCGGTCTTCCAAAAGAGATGGCTCTTGAACTTTTCAAGCCTTTCATTATCAACCGTCTTGTTGACCTTAACAAATCTCACAATATCAAATCTGCAAAACGCATGATTGATAAAGAAAAACCTGTGGTTTGGGATATTCTCGCAGAAGTTATTAAAGACCATCCAGTGTTCCTTAACCGTGCTCCAACACTTCACAGACTTTCAGTTCAAGCATTCGAGCCTGTTCTTGTTGAAGGAAGAGCAATCAAACTTCACCCAGCAGTCTGCGCTGCTTTCAACGCCGACTTCGACGGTGACCAAATGTCTGTTCACGTTCCTCTTTCAATCGATTCAAGAACTGAGGCAAGAAACCTTATGCTTGCTTCAAACAACATCTTGAAACTTTCATCAGGTGAGCCAATCGTAACACCTGGTCAAGATATCATTTTGGGTTGTGCTTACATGACAATGATTAAGCCTGGCTCAAAAGGTGAGGGCGGAGTTTATTCTTCTGAGTTAATGGAAAAGTTTACTCAAAACGTATTGAAACTTCTGTTGGACGTATCTTATTCAACCAATATATTCCTCAAAATCTTGGCTTTGTTGATAGAAGCAAGGAAGAGAACATTTGTGAACTTGAATTTAACAAATTTATCGTAAAGAAAGACCTTCAAAATATCCTTGCTGTTGCTTATGACAAACTTGGAACAACAGAATGTGCTAAACTTGTTGATAAAATCAAAGAGTGTGGTTACAAATATTCAACTCTCGGCGCGCTCACTGTTAACGTGTTCGATATCAATGAGCCAGAAGGCAAGCAAGAAATCTTGAAAGAGGCTGAAAATAAGGCGCTCGAAAATGAAAAACTTCTTCGTCGTGGTCTTATCACTCTTGACGAAAAACTTAAAAATAATATTGAAATTTGGGAAGATGCCAAGAAACAAGTTGAAACTCTTCTTTTCGACACTCTCGATGACTTCAACCCATTCAAAATCATGGCCGTTTCTGGTGCGCGTGGTTCTAAGGGTCAGTTGAACTCAACTTGCGGTATGGTCGGAATTAAAACAACCGCATCAGGTGAGAAAATCGATATTCCTATCAAGTCAAGTTTCCGTAAAGGCTTGACACCAATGGAATACTTCCTTTCAGCGCGTGGTATCCGTAAAGGTCTTACCGATACAGCACTTAAAACAGCCGACTCAGGTTACCTTACTCGTCGTCTTGTTGATATTTCACAAGATGTTGTTGTCACAACTGAGGACTGCTTTGCTGACGCTGGTGAAAAAGTTAAAGGTATGTGGGTGAGTGACCTCGTTGTTGATGGTATCGTTCAAGAAACTGTTGCTGAGCGCGTTGCTGGCAGAGTTGCTGTTGATGATGTTGTAAATCCTAAGACTAACGAAATTATCGTTCCTGCAAACACTATGATTTCACAAGACCAAGCAAACCAAATTGCTTCTGCTGGAATCACAAAAGTTCAAATCCGTTCACTTCTCACTTGCCGTTGCAAGCATGGCGTGTGTGCTAAGTGTTATGGTCGTGACCTTTCAAACAAAAATATGGTCACTGTTGGTGAAGCGGTTGGTATCGTGGCTGCTCAGTCAATCGGTGAACCGGGAACTCAGCTCACAATGAGAACATTCCACTCAGGCGGTGTTGCGTCTGCGCTCGATATCACACAAGGTCTTCCTCGTGTTGAAGAAATCTTTGAAGCAAGAAAACCTAAGGGCGAATCTCTTCTTTCTGAGGTTTCAGGAAAGGTTTCAATCAGACAAGATAACAAATATTACTATATCACTGTTGCATCTCGTGAAGGTGATGTTGAATATGAAGCAAAGAAACCTGCTGTTTTGATGGTTAAGAATGGTGACACTGTTGAGCCAGGCTCTCAACTCACTGCTGGTGCAATCAACCCAGCCGAACTTCTCAGAATGAGAGGTATCAAGGGTGTTCAAGAATATCTCTTGAACCAAATCATTTCAACATATCGCGGACAAGACGTTACTGTTAACGATAAACACGTTGAAATTATCATTCGTCAAATGCTCAAAAAGGTTAAAGTTGAGTCTGCTGGTGACACAAATCTTCTTCCAGGCGAAATCGTTGACGTTTATCGTTGCGACGAAGAGAACGAGAGAGTGCTTTCAGAAGGCGGAGTTCCTGCAACTGTTAAGCGTATTCTTCTCGGTATCACAAAGGCATCTCTTTCAACTGAGTCTTTCCTTTCAGCTGCATCATTCCAAGAAACTTCAAGAACTCTTACTGATGCGTCTGTTAAAGGTAAGATCGACAATCTTATCGGTCTTAAAGAGAACGTTATCATTGGAAAACTTATCCCAGCAGGAACTGGACTTAAAAAATATCGTTCAGTTATGCCAGTTGTTGTTAAAGATACAGATAACGACACAACAGAAACAGTTTCAACTGATTCAACAATAGCATAATTTTGAAGATAGAAAAAAAGTAGTGAAAATTCACTACTTTTTTTGTGTTATTAATATTATAGAAAAGTGCATTAAATTAAACTTTTTTTGAAATTTTAGAAATTTTGGTTTTCTTTACTTTGCTCAAAATTTGCTAAATTGTTAATCATTTGTTCAAGTGAAATTTCTTTCCCGTTGATGTTCTTTTCATATTCAACAAATTCTCTTGCTTTTGAAAGCAATTTATTTCCACCGAGCGAGCCAATAACATAATTTAAAAGGCTGATACTCCCAGAACTTTTGCAATACTTCTTTAAATCTATAATTTTTTTAAGTGTTGTAAAATTGTTTATTTTTTGTTTATCATTTATATATTTTGTTATCTCAAAGTCATTTGAGGTCATAATTACACAAGCGATCTCCTTTATAGACAAACCCCAAATATCAATCTGTTTATTGTCTTGGTCAATGATATAATACTCACATGTGTTGAAAGGCTCTATATTACCATGTAAAGCAACTTTTGCAATTTCCCATTCTTTTTTTTCTTTTTCTATTGTTTCTTGGTCCTTCTTACAAATTTTCATTATTTATTCCTTTGATATTTCTATTATACTCGTGGAGGGGGGATTGTCAAGAGGGTTTTTCATTTTTTTTATTAATAATAAAGAAAGAATACGCAAAAATTGCGTAAAAAGTTTGACGAATAAAATGAATTTTGTTATCATCGAGTTATGAAAACTGATATAGATAAAATTCTCGTTCAAGAAGTGGACGTTTGGGACATTTGCAACCGTTGTCAAGTAGAGGGCTTTGATTTTGCAATTAACACATATACTGGTTGCACGTTCGACTGCAAGTTTTGCTACGCATGTTTTATGAGCAGATTCTCAAAGCACAAAGAGGAGTGGGGAACTTTTCTTGATGTTAAGAATTGGAAGAGTGTGACCGAAAGAAAAGTCAGGGGTAAACGAATTATTATTGGAACTGTCACTGAACCATATAATCCTTTTGAAGAAAAATATCGTCGCACAAGAAAAGTTTTGGAGGAATTGTCTGAAATTGATTGCGCAGTGACAATTCAAACGAAGTCAAAACTTGTGCTTGATGACCTTGAAATTTTCAAAAAAAATGGCAAACGTTAAAGTTGTCATTTCTTTATGCGTGCTTGATGAAAAAATTGCATCTGACCTTGAATATGAACTTTCAGTAAAAGACCGCATTGAAACCATGAAAGCTTTGCATGAAAATGGAGTTGGTGTTGTTTTATTTATCTCTCCAATTTTGCCAGGATTGACAGACGTTAAGGCTTTAATAGAAAGATGTGGAAATTATGCATCAGAGATTTGGTTTGACGCTTTGGAGCTTCGTAATGAGTTCAAAGTCAGAATGCTTAAATATATAAAAGAGAGCCATCCAAATTTGGTTAATTTATATGATAAAATATATCGCGAGAATGACCAAACATACTGGAAGAAAGTTAAAGAAGAAATCAAAATTTTATGCAAAGACAAGGTTATAAAAGACAGGATAAAAATTTTTGAAAAGTGAAAAGAAATATATTAAAACAAGGTAAAATATTTTTTATTTTGTTTTTTTTATGATAAAATAATAAAAAACGGAGGACTAAATGAATATCGGATTTGATATTGATGACACGATTGCAAACTATGCGAAACTCAAAGTCCTTTTTGCGCAGGCTTATGATAAAACAAAAGCGTCAGGTAAAGGAATTCAAGATATAAATAAATGGATTACCCATGGCATGTTTGATT
>CAOJNR010000028.1 GCA_948439925.1 uncultured Clostridia bacterium | reverse complement strand
TGCATTACGAAACGTTTTTCCTTATCTGACAATGGCAATTTAAGCTGTGAGATGTCATAAAGGATTCCTGCAAGTTTGATTATCACAACGCGAATATCTTTGCTGAGCGCAATGAACATATTTTTGATATCTTCAATATTTTCGCTGAGAGTGATTTCATTGATGTCTTTTATCGCCTTATATGTTTCAAACATAGTCTTCTCTTCACTGTTGAGGAGTTTCAAAATACCCTCTTCTTCCTCTGGCAAAGCTTTGTATTTTTGATAAGCAAGAAAAGCAAAAACCGAATTTTTATCTAGGCGCACTTTGAAAATGATATCGAGAATGGCGTCACATCTTGGAAGATTCATTTTCTGCGACAAAAGAGAAGAGAGGGTTTTCTCCTCCTCAGATTTAAGCTCCAATTTGCTTTTTATTTTGTTTTCAATTTGCCTTAATTGCTCTTCCATTTTATTCCCTCCCAAGAGCAGTTTTTATCGATTCAAGTTTGCAGTATAGCGAAGAGTTTGTCAGAGGATTTTTCTTGTTTTTATTTATATAAATCATAAACTGTTCGCCTTCTGGAATTGAAACAAGTCCCAATTCAGCAAAAACTTTGAGAGCTGAGTAGAAACTCATAAAGCTGATTTCATTTTCAATTTCAAGTTTGTCATAAAGGTCAAATTCGTTATAGAGTGTTTTACCATTAAATTTTTCAAGTTTTTTGTAAATATGCGCATATGTTTCTCTATCAAGGTCAATTCCAGCATACTTCTTTGCATCATTTTTCTTGTCGATTGGCACAAAGATTTCAGCCGATGTCACTTTTGATAGAATAGACAAATATCCTTCATCCACAACTGGCGAAAGAAAGACAATCTTTGTGAAATTTTTTGCCCAGTCCAGTCCTTTTGGCGAAATGAGGAGTGAGTTATATCCAATCTCACTTGTGTCATTTATTCCAAAGTGATATATCCCCTGCACGTTATAATTTTTTGCAAAGTCCACATAGTCAAAACAAGAGAATGTGACAAAGCATGTGCCAAAAACTGAGGTTAAAGTTCCGCCGACAAAAGAAAGAAGTTCGCTCTTTGGATAAAGTTTATACTTGGCGTTTTGACCTGAGTGGCAGAGCTGATCAATCTCAATAGGATTGAGTTTTTTGTAAGCGTCCTCAGCGATAAAACTTCCGCCGTCAAATTCGTCAACCACACCTTTTATGCCAGTGACCTTTTCACCTCTTGGCTGTTTTTGAGAAGGCTGTTGAAACTCAAAGATAAAACTTTTCTGCCTTGAAAATGTTATCTTTTTGATATTTTTTAAGATATTGAAATAGACAAGATTGAGATTGCCAATCTTGACATTTGCATGCTGAGGAAATCTCTTCATCGGCTGAATTTCAACGTTGTTTGCTGTGATTTTAAATTTTGGCAAAGGATTATCACAACCGCAAGGCTCCAAGATTTTGAGCTGTTCGAGAAGCTCTGGCGTTATCTCCTCAGCAGTTATTTCTTGGTCATAATAGCTTATTGGCATAAACACACTATCATTGATTTTTTCAAGTGCAAAAGCGTTAACCTTTGAAACAAATTCTTCATAGCGGTTTCGTTTTAAACTTAGCCCTGCTGCCATACTGTGTCCGCCATAAGTTTCAAGCATATCTTTAAGCGAAGAAAGAAGTGCGTGAATGTTGATGTCTTGTATACTTCTGCCAGAACCAGTCAAAACTTCCCCTTCTTGACTGAACAGAAAAACTGGCTTGTGATATTTGTCAACAAGTCGAGAGCAAACTATTCCAAGAACACCTTTGTCCCACCTCTTTGACGCAAGACAAATAACCCGCTGAAACCTCATATCTTGTTTCGCAAGTGCGCGCTCGCAGTCGTCAAGTATGCGATTGCAAAGCTCCTGTCTTTTAAGGTTGTGATTTTTGATTTTCTCAATGCATTTTTTTATTTTGACAGGGTCTGTTTCAAAATATAATTTAAGTGAATCCTCAGCATCACCCATTCTTCCCGAAGCGTTCAGTTTTGGGCCAATCTTAAATGAAATGTCTGTTGAATTTGGATTTTTGAGATCAATATCATATTCCTTACAAATGGTTTTTAAGCCGATAGGCAAATATTTTTCCATTAAGCTGAGTCCACGAGTGACCATTGTTCTGTTTTCACTGAGAAGTGGAACGATGTCAACTATTGTTGCTATTGCCGCGATTGGAAGATACTTTTCAGCCTTTTCTCGTCCAAGCAAAGCCTCTGCTATTTTGTATGCAACGCCAGTTCCGCAAATTTCTTTGAAAGGAAAATCCTGCCCGTCCATTTTGGCATTGACAACAATACCCTCAGGCAAAATTTCAGGTATATCATGGTGGTCGGTCACAATAACTTCAACGCCTTTTGAAAGGGCATACTCAACTTCGTCATGGCAAGATATTCCGCAGTCCACCGTGATAATGAGGTTTGGATCAAACTTATCAATAATCTTGTCAATCACAGCATTTGTCAAGCCATAGCCGTCAACATAGCGGTTTGGAAGATAGTGACTGGCCTCAATCCCAAATTCTTTAAGTGCCATAATCATGATTGCAGTTGCACTCACTCCGTCCACATCATAGTCACCAAAAATAAGAACTCTGTCGCCTAGCTCTTTGGCAATAACCAACCTATCGCAAAGCTCTTTCATTCCTTTCAAAAGAAAGGGGTCGGCAAGGCTTGTTGGGTTCAAGTATTCCTTAATTTCTTCCTCAGTGGAAATACCGCGTGACAAAATAAGCTCCATTATCCTTGGAGAAATATTAAATTTTTCGGCAAAATAAAGGGTCTTGTCAGCGTCCTTGTTAAAAAATTTTCTAAATATCATAATAACATCTCTTAATTTAATTATATAAATAATAAATAAAATAGGCAAGCAAATAACAAAAAAAATATGACATCAGTCATACTTTTTTAATTATCTCAAATTTTGCCCATTTTTTGTAAACGCTTTTCACTGACTTTTATTGCAAAAATTATGGTTTATTTTTGATAAATAATTCGTCTGCAATGCTCGCAAGTTATATAGCCTTCGTCCTTAATTTTTGAGATATTGACAGCAGGAAGCTCCATGTGGCAATATCCGCAAAGATTGCTGTTAAGTGGAACATATACTGGGAAAATGTTGTCATTTCTGCGTTTTTTATATTGCTCCATAACCTTAGCGTCAAGACTTTTTTCAAGGCTTTCAAGTTTTTTTCTTATCTCAGCCATTTGTGGTTCTATGGTTTTTGCTTCGCTATCATAAGCCTCTTTTGCTTTGGTATAATTTTCCTTAGCACTTGCAAAAACCTTTCTTGTCTTGTTGAAATCGGCAAGCACGGCGTTAACATTTTCTGCAAGCTTAGTGAGGTTTTTATCTAAGATAACAAGATTTTGCGCAAGCTTATCTTTAAGCGCTAAAAATTGTTCCACCTCTTCCTTACTCATTTTTTCAACGTCTTTTGCAAAAATTTCTTTCATCTTTGCTGACTGAATTTCAAATTGTTTTTTCACGGTTTCAATTTCTTTGACAAGGCTCTCAGCTCTTTGTTCAAGTTGACCTGAACGCTCTTGCGCCTTCTTTGCCGAGTCTTGAAGAGAAAAAGCAAGTTTTTTGTTTTGGTTATCTCTAAGCGATTTTTCAAGTTTGAAAAGTTCGCTGTCAAGGTTTTGATAATCTAAAATCTTTGATATGTCCATATTTATCTCCTTCAAAATGCATTATCGCATTTTTTATAAAATTAGTCAATGAAATCCAAAAGTTTTTTGCTTCTGTTTGGATGTTTAAGTTTTCTTAGGGCTTTTGCTTCAATCTGACGAATTCTCTCTCTTGTCACGCTGAATTCTTTGCCCACCTCTTCCAGTGTCTTAGCTTTGCCGTCCATAAGGCCATAGCGCTCACGGATAACTTGTTGCTCTCTTGGTGTGAGTGTGTCAATAACTGCAAGCAGTTGTTCACGAAGAAGATTTTGAGATGCAACTTCCATTGGACTCTTTGCAGATTCGTCTTCAATGAAGTCTGACATCTTGCTGTCGTCCTCTTCACCAACTGGTGTTTCAAGTGAAACTGGGTCAAGTGCACTCTTCTGAATTTCAACCACTTTGCTTTCGCTGATACCCATAGCCTCAGCAATCTCTTCAAGGCTTGGCTCGTGAGAAAGTTTTTGAGTAAGCTGGCGAACAGTTCGTCCGTAACGATTGATTGTTTCCACCATGTGAACAGGCAAACGGATTGTTCTTGACTGGTCAGCAATGGCACGCGTTATCGCCTGTTTAATCCACCAAGTTGCATAAGTTGAAAAACGGAAACCTTTGGTGTAATCAAATTTTTCAACAGCCTTTAAAAGACCCATATTGCCCTCTTGAATGAGGTCAAGAAAAGAAAGTGAGTTTGTGGTTGCCCAGCGCTTAGCGATTGAAACAACAAGTCTGAGGTTTGCTTTACACAGTCTTGCCTTGGCTTCTTCGTCACCTTCAAGAATCTTTTTTGCAAGTTCAATTTCTTCTTCTGGTGAAAGAAGAGGCACTTTGCCGATATCTTTGAGATACATTTTGACTGGGTCATCAACGCTTGCAAAAGGCAATGAAATGTCCTCTTTGAGTTCGTCGTCGCCATCGCCTGTTGGCTTAATAATTTTCACGCCATGTTTTTCAAGCTTTTTCAAAAATTTCTGAATGTCAAGTGCCGACACTTCATATTTAAGGAGTCTGAAATAAACATCTTCTTCGTTTACCGCACCTTTCTTGACAGCGATATCGAAGATTCTTTTCATCTCCTGATCAATTTTATTTTCCATAGAATTCCTCCAAACTTTTTTCCCTCAACTGCTTTGAAACCTCTGTCAGTTGATTTATAATCTCTCTTCGCTTTTCAAGACTTTCACATGTCTTAAACTCTTCGTTAAGCCTTGACTGCTTGTCCTTCAAAATATTGTCAGCAAGAAGCCAAACACATTCTTCAAAATATCTCTTTGCAAAATTTTCAAACTCAGAAAAATCAAACACAAGACAGTCTTTTAAAATCTGATTATTTTCAACATCAAATGCGTCAAAATAGCTTGACACACTAAGTCCTTCTTCCGCCTTTTCAATTATGTCTGAAAAAGAAGGTAACAGTTTTTTATAGTCTATTCTTTTATCCACATACGCTTTTTGGTGAATAAGGGAAGAAAGCACATATTTCACAGCCCTAATATTCCCATTTTGCCTTGATGTTAAAACACTTTCACCCTCTTTTTCTTGGGAGGATTGAGCGTTTTTGACCTCTTTCACTCGCGAGCCATAGAGCGCGCCAAGGTCACGCCTCAAAACGTCGATTGGCACTTGTGTTTGGTCACGAAGTTTTGCCATATAACCTTCTGCCTCGGCAAGAGAGTCAAGTTTTCTAAGCACTGAGAGCGCCTCTTTTATGTAAGCACCTTTCTGGTCTGGTTTTGAAAGGTCATACTTTTCCTTGGTTACTTCCAAGAGATAGTCAGTCACAGGCAAAGCGTTATCAATCAGCGACTGCATAAATTCCTTGCCTTTTGCCTTGATGACCTCATCTGGATCTTGCTTTTCTGGTAATCGGACAATGGATGTCACAAAGCCTTCTTCTTTCAAAATGTCAATGCTTCGAACTGTGGCTTTAATTCCTGCCTCATCGCCATCAAAACAAAGAATAATATTGTTGGAAAGTTTTTTAAGTTCATGCGCGTTTTCTTTGGTCAGTGCCGTGCCCATGCAAGCGACTGTGCTTTTGAAACCTGCGCGATGCATTGCAATAACATCAATCTGACCTTCAACGATTATTATCTTGTTCAGCCCGCCCTGCTTTTTAAGTCGTTTCAAAAGGTTTATTCCAAACACTACGCGACCTTTTTGGAAAACTGGCGTTTCAGCTGTGTTTTTATATTTTGCAAAATCTGTTTTCCCCAGAACGCGAGCGCTAAACCCAATACATTCATCAAAGGAATTAAAAATTGGGAAAACCAGCCTTTCAGCCATTGCGTCGAAACACCTTCCATTCTTGCTCTGGCAGACTCCTGCGTCCACCATTTCTTTGTAGGTAAATCCTTGCTTTCGCAGATAGTCAACAATGTCAGTCCAGTTGAGTGAATAGCCAAGTTGGAAATCTTCAAGTTCACGCCTGGTGAATCCTCTGAGTTTTATGTATTCTTGTGCAGGCTTGGCATCAGCTGTGTATAAATTGTCACGATAATGCTTATATGTGGCATCCAAAAGTTTAAGCATGCGGTCTTTTGCTTTTTTCTTTTCAACAACATCCTTGTCACCAGTGAACTCAGGAACTTCCATATGTGCGAGGTTGGCAAGAATTTTGATTGCGTCAGAAAAATCACATGACTCAATTTTTTGAACAAAAGAGATAACGTCGCCACTTTCCTTGCAACCAAAGCAATAGAAAAGCCCCTCCTCTTCACTTACCGAAAAAGAAGGTGTCTTTTCATTGTGAAAAGGACAACACCCCCAAAACTTTCTGCCTTTTTTGTCTAAGCGAATATAACGACTTATAACTGAAACAATGTCATTTTTCTGTTTAAGTTCATAAAGCCACTCGCTTGGATAACCACGACTATTCAAAAACTTACCTCTCTCGTAAAAATAGCACTTTATGATTTTATTATACAATAAATAAATTAAAATTCCTCTTTTTTTTGTAAAGATTTTTTGTCTTTGATTATATTTTTATAATTTTCCTTCAAAACATTGACAA
Source organism: uncultured Clostridia bacterium (assembly GCA_948439925.1). Taxonomy (GTDB): domain Bacteria; phylum Bacillota; class Clostridia; order Christensenellales; family UBA1242; genus Caccovivens. The sequence goes on along the minus strand of CAOJNR010000028.1, from coordinate 3,529 downwards.
TTTTCGCATTTAACACAACAAAAAAGGTGCTTTTTTAGCACCAATTTTTAATATTTTCAAAATATGGCAAAAAGTTTAATTAGTTCGGTTCTTATCCGTTTGAAGTGATAAGTCCACCATTTAGATAAATCTCTGGCACTTTGCCGACAATCACGCTTTCAGCAAGCACAACATCAAGGTTTGTAACAAAATTTGAACTTAGCGCTGGAAGAACCATGCCAATATTGGCAGTGATGTCAAAATATATCTTATGCACTGTCTGATTGATTCCTGCCGACATGAATTCTGAGGTTATCTTTGTGTTAATCGTTCCGATTGGCACGAGCTGAATTGGCACAAGTGGTCCAATTCCGAAAAGAAATGGAATACCAGTGAATGTTCCAAGCGCAACATCAATACCCTCAACAATAAGTCCGTCAAGACGCGACTGCACCATTTCGGTAATCTTGCGAATAATGATGTTTATCTTAACCGAGTTTGTTTCAATGGCTTTAATTTCATTTGCACTGTCATAGGAAATCTTGACAATCTCATCATAAGTGACATTATCACTGACCAAAACCTCAGCCACTGAATCACTCATAACACGCGTTGAAAGAGATCGAATTCTCTCTTCACTCAAAGTGACAATAATCGGGCAAATGACTTTGACATAATAAAAAACAAGGAGTGCAAAAAGAGCCAAAATCACACACAAGGCAATCTTGAACTTGGTTTTTGCTTTCATTCCCTTCTTCTTTATTTTATATTTTTGACAACAATCTTTGGACACATTTATATATATGTCTTTTTATGGAAAAATTTGATTAAATTTATTAAAATCAATATATTGTATGTATTATGTTATGCATAACACAATTAATAGTGTTATGCATTGCATACCAGTGCTAATTTATCGTTTTCGATTTAAATATAAGTCCGAAGATAAAAGCAAAAACAAACGCTGCCGCAATGCCACCTGCCGTGGCTTCCAAGCCACCAGTGAACGCGCCAATAAGGCCTTTTGCCCTGACAGCACCTATTGCACCTTTTGCCAGTGACGCGCCAAAGCCAACGATTGGCACATTGATTCCAGCGCGAGCAAACTCTGAAATATAGTCAAAAAGTCCAAACGCTTCAAGCGCAACTCCGACAAGAACAAAAGTCACAAGTATGCGCGCTGAGGTGATATTAGATTTAATAATCAGCACCTGACCTAGCATACAGACAAAACCGCCAATTAAGAATACCCAAAGATAATACATAACTATTCCTCCCCTCTTTCAATCACAACTGCATGACAAATTCCAGGTATTGTTTCGCCTTGCTGTGCAGCAGTGGTCGACATCAATGCACCTGTTGGCATAAATAGCACCTTTTTGTATTTGCCGTCTTGAAGTTTTTTCATTATGAAAGAATTTAGAACTGTTGCACAACATCCGCAACCACTTCCACCTGAAAGTGCAGATTGCTCGCGAGTGAAATACATTTGACCGCAATCATTATAGTTCAGCCCAAGTTTAATGCCTTGGTCTTCCATAAGGTCAATAAGAATTTCACTGCCAAGTTTGCCAAGGTCACCAGTGACAATAAGGTCATAGTCATCCGGCGTGGTCTTTGTGTCACGGAAGTGTGTAAGCATGGTGTCCATTGCAGCAGGAGCCATCACAGCGCCCATATCATTGACATCATTGATTCCCCAGTCAATAACCTTGCCAAATGTTGCACTGGTCACAATAGGACCTTTGCCACTTTGAGCAAGCACACATGAGCCAGCACCCGTCACCGTCCACTGAGATGTTGGAGGCCTTTGATTGCCAAGTTCCAATGGAAAACGAAATTGGCGTTCAGCAGTTGAGAAATGAGATGCGGTTGAGCAAACCACATTGTTAAAAAGTCCACCATTGACAAGCGAAGCACCAACAGCAATACTTTCAGCCATGGTTGAACAAGCGCCAAAAAGGCCAAGATAGGCGCAACTGAAATCACGCGCAGCGTAGGACGAAGAAATGATTTGATTCAAAAGGTCACCAGCAAGCAAAAGGTCAACATCACTGGTTTTAAGATGCGCTTTTTCAATCGCACCAATGATTGCATGCTGAATCATCTTCTTTTCGGCCTGCTCATAGGTCTTTTCACCAAAACGATCGTCTTGCATGATGTAATCAAAATAGTTTTTAAAGTTACCCTGCCCCTCTTTTGGCCCAACGATAGAATAACTGCCAATTATGACAGGTCTATTTTTAAATTTCACTGTTTGAATTTTTGCCATAAATTCTCCTAATTTTGATAAAGGATTATTGACAAGTTTTTCACAATTAAACATTGATAAAAGAAAAAATGCGAGTCTTTCTCACACCTTTTATATAAATAAATAGATTATTCCCACCAAGACGCTGGCAACAACACCACTGACAATGACAGGCCCTGCGATTGTGAACATTTTGACGCAAAGGCCATAGATAATGCCCTCATGCTTAAATTCAAGTGCTGGACTGGTGATAGAGTTTGAAAAGCCAGTGATTGGAACGATTGAGCCACCGCCTGCAAACTTGCCTATCTTATCATATACACCAATACCAGTCAGAAATGATGCCAAAAAGATTAGGATAATCAGCGTATATCCCCAAGCGGTTTGCTGAGCCATATTTGGAAACCATAAAAGAATGAGGTCGTTTATACCCTGACCCAAACAGCAGATTATTCCACCCACAAGAAAAGAGTAAAAGAGCGTTGGCCAAGGTCTAGTCTTTGGTATTTTTGCTTTGACATAATTGTTATAAGCTTCATTTCTTTGTTTAGCGTCCATAAAATTTCTCCTAGAAGATACTTGCCAAAAACTTCAAATTTTAAACAAGAGTTTGCATAATCACAAATTTTTAAGCCAAACTAAAAGAAATTTCAGGAGGTTTTTTAATGAAAAAATTGATTTTATCTTCAATCTGTGGCGTATTGGCACTGGTCATGGTTGGCTGTGGCAGTAATGGTTCAGCGCAAACAACAAAGGATTTATCAAATCAGGTCAATCGTTTGCAAAACACAGTGACAAACATTTCAACTTCGGCGATTTATGATGTGACACCAACAAATTATCTCTACAATCAACCACTTTCAAATGACGATACTTCATCTTCAAGATTGAGAGTGCTTATGACCGACAGTCAGTCAGCCTTTGCTGAACATGAAGCACTTAGGCAAGAAATCATGAACAGAAGCGCAACACTCAAAAGTGCTCTCGGTCAAAAATACAAGTTTTCAAACAACAAAATCAAAGCGCTTAAAACAATCACTAGCACACTTAGCGGATACAACACCGACATAACTGGCACAACACACAAAGTGAACAACGCAACAAACCTCATTAAGCGCGCAAAGAACCTCAATTCTTTTGACAGCGATAGCCTTAATGTTGGTTACACAAAACTTAACAACGAGCTTGAAAACAGAATAACATTTTTCAAAAATGTACTTTCAGCTTTTGACCAAGCCGAAGCAATTTTAAGAGAAGGCAGAGTTGACGAAGAAAACAATTCTCAGCCTAACACAATAA
>CAOJNR010000027.1 GCA_948439925.1 uncultured Clostridia bacterium | reverse complement strand
AATTTTATTATGTTTTTTGGCACAAGTGTTATGGGTATTTCAGGCTCGCTTGTTGGTATCGCAGTTGCCATCGCGTCGCTCTGGGACGGCGTCAGCGACCCTCTTATAGGTCACCTCAGTGACAACTGCCGAAGCAAATTTTTTGGGAAACGTCATGGCTTTATGCTGTTTGGAATCTTCGCTATTTCAATTATAAATATCCTCATCTGGTCAATGCCAGCATCAATGGGGCAGTCTGGCAAATTTTTGTGGCTACTTTTCTTTATGCTCGCCATAGAAACTTGCAACACTTTTTTCGGCACGCCATATTCAGCACTTGGAATAGATATTGCTCCTGACTATAACGAGCAGTCAAAAGTTCAGGGATATAAAACAGTTTTCTCAATTATCGGCATGATTATGCCAAGTGTTTTAATGTATCTTTTTATGCCGTCAATCTCAATCGGCATTCAAACAGATTTTTCACAAAAAGGGTATATAAATATTGCTTATATAAACTCTACTCTTCTTTTGACGTTTGGTCTAATAACAATTTTTGGAACTCTTCGCCATGTTCAAAAAACAAGAAACATTTATATCGCTGAGGAAAAGAAGAAGTTTGAATTTTCAAAACTTCTGTCAGGATATTGGAACATTTTGCGAAAGAAAGATTTTCGCTCAGTGATACTTGGCTATTCCTGCGCAACAATCGCCTCAGCCTTTTTAACAGCAGTTGGTATGCATCTTTTCACTTACTGCTATCACTTTTCTTCTGCTCAAATTTCGGTTGTGCTTATATGCCTCTTTGGCGGTGCAATTTTGAGCCAACCACTTTGGGTATATCTGGCAAAACGTCTTGATAAAAAACGAAGTCTTATTATCTCTCTTTCAACCATAGTGTTTGGAATTTTTCTCACAGTGTTGACATTTTTGTTTAGGGCGTATATCCCTGATATAGCACTTTTCTATATCGCTATGCCTTGCATATTTTTTTGCGGTGTTGGCGCTGGTGCAATGTATTCCCTTCCTTTTTCTATGTATGCCGATGTTGTCACAATGGAAATCTTTGAAACAGGCGAAAATAATGCAGGCTCATATACTGGCTTTTTCACTTTCACATACAATATTGCAAACTCGATCGCGCTTCTTATCATCGGTTTCCTTCTCGATATAATAAAATTTGACTCAACTCAGCCAGTCCAAGCACTTTCTGTGCAGAACGGATTGGGAATGATTGTCTTTTTTGGTTGTTCAATCTTCCTTGCGCTTGGCATACTCTGCTTTTCAAAGTATTCAATCAAGCGCTCTGATATACTCAAAGTGCAAATGATTCTTTCTCGAAATGGAAGTGAGTCGTTAAAGGAAGTTGCCGAAAAGGATTCTGAAAAAAATGAAAGTGATTCTAATGCAAACAAGAAATCAAAATTAAAAATTGAAAAAGATAATAAATCTAAGTCAACAAAAATCAAAAACAAAAAAATGAAAGCCAAAACGGCAAAATTTAAATAATTATATGGTTTTTGAACAAAATAAAACAAGAGGTGCTTATGAAAAGAGTTTTAATCTCTTGTTTTATCTTTATTTGTCTTTTTGTAATATCTGCTTGCCAACAAGACTTACCATATCAAAAGTTGTCACGTGATGATGAAATGACAGGTGGAAGTTTGACTTTTGTCTATGATAATGAAAGTCATACAGGTTTCTTTGGTGGCGAAGGTGAAATCGTTCAGTTTTATAATGCTGACATCGCAAAAGGCTGGCAGGAAGATGGCTGTCGTGTTGGTGTGAGTTTGACAGCGCCAAGTGAGGTGACTGACTATGAAAGTGGAAGCCTTTGGGTTGACGGTGAAAAAATCCAAGGCGGAGAGTTTTATCAGACAGTTGGCGAAAACAAAGTTGGAAGAGTTGTTTTGACACCACTTGTCAGCGAAGAAAAAAGAGAAATTGAGATCAAGGTCGAGTGGAGCGATGGCATACCAGCACAAACGTATAATATCCAAATTAAAGAGGGCACGCAGTTTATGGAAGGTTAATTTTCAAATTCACAAAATTGTCGAATTTTGATTGACTTAAAAGTACTCTTTTAGTATACTCAATTTAAGAGAGGTTTTTATGTTTGAAAGAGAAGAAAAAATTATGGCCAAAGCTATCAAAAAACTTGGCAAAATCTTTTTGTCTGGCGCTGACGAAAAGTTCGCAAAGGGCACTCATGACTATGTGACTGATAAGGATTTGAAATGCGAGGAATTTTTGATTGCAACAATAAAAAAATATTTTCCAAAAGATAATATCGTCAGCGAAGAGTCAAACAAGGGCAATGTCCTTGCAGACCGCACTTGGATAATTGACCCAATTGACGGCACGCTTAACTATATGAACGGTCTCTCGGAATGTGGCATTCAAGTGGCGTTCTATGCACAAGGGGAAACTCAACTTTCTTTTATATTCTTGCCAAAGTTTGACCAGTTCTATTTCGCCAAAAATGGCTGTGGCGCCTTCCTTAATGGCAAACAAATTGTTGTCAACAAGAATTTGGAACTTGACGACTGCTTGGTTGCCTTTTGCGATAACAGGGTTGACGATAATTTCAGAAAAGCGGTCAAAGATAAAGTTTTGAAACTGCGTGAGTTTGGTTCGGCAAGTTATTCATTTGCAAAGACCGCTGATTCATCTTTGGCTTGTTATTTTCTTTCAACAAACAACCTTTGGGATATCATTCCGGGAATGCTCCTATGCAAAGAAGCAGGTTGCACCTGCACAAGTGGTGAGATTGACGGCGTTGCATACAATATTGCATGTTGCAATGAAAATCTTTCTCGCTTCATGACAAGGGAACTGAATAAAGTGATAAAGAAATAAAAAAAAGAGCAGTAAACTGTTCTTTTTTTTTGTAAAGTTATTGTAAAATTTTTTCATATATGTTACAATAAAGTAAGGAGATATATATGGAAATAATAAAAAAGTGTAAAGATTTTTTAGAAACACACTATAAACTGATTACAATTGCTGGACTTTTAGTGATTTTTTTGTTTGTGCTAATTTTTGGTTCGGTTTTAGTATCAGGCAATAAAGAAGAGGATTTTGTCTTTGCAGATACTGAATTCGGCAAATCAATCGTGCAAGTGACTGAAACTGGTGCAAATAAATCAAAGTTAACAGTGCCAAATGGAGTAAAATATATTGGAAGAGGTGCGTTTTTAAACAGCCTTACAACTTTGGTTGAACTTAATCTTCCATCTTCATTGGAAATTATAGAAAATGCCGCAGCACCTGGTCTACAGAATCTTGAAAGGTTAAATTTTGCAAGTTCAAGTAAGCTTAAATCTATTGGGGTAGGGGCATTTGAGAGTTGTATAAGACTTAAAACGGTGAATTTTCCGGCTAAAACAGAAAATGGTTTTGAAATCAAGCATTTTGCATTTCAAGGTTGCGTAAATTTGCAAGAAGTGAAAAACTTAAACAATGCAATAAGTTTGGGCTCTGATATGTTTGAAAATTCAAAAATCAAAGATATACAACTTTCAACAAAATTGAAAACAATTCCAAGCAATGCTTTTAGAAACTTATATTTAACGGAAATTGAAATTCCATCTTCTGTTGAATCAATTGGAGAAGATGCTTTTTCAGGGAATACTTCTTTGACCAAGGTAGTCTTTCATGAAGGACTTAAAAGTATAATGTCTAATGCTTTCTATAAATCAAGAATAACAGAACTAAATCTTCCATCTTCTGTTGAATCAATAGGAGAATATGCTTTTTCAGGGAATGCTTCTTTGACCAAGGTAGTTTTTCATGAAGGTCTTAAAAACATAAAGTCTAATGCTTTCTATGGCTCAGGAATAACAGAACTAAATTTCCCTTCTTCAATTGAAACTATATCATCAAGTGCCTTTGCATTTAATAAACAACTTGAATCTGTGACTTTTGCCGATAACAGCAATCTCAAAAGTCTTTGGTATTCCGTATTTGAAAATTGCATTGAGTTGAAGTCTGTAAATTTTCCAACCAAATCAGTAAATGAGATTATTTTGAAAAATAGTACTTTTGATAAATGCGACAAATTAGAAAATGTTTACTTGGGAGAATCTGTGACAGAATTGGGATACGCTGTTTTTAAAGGTGTAAAATCTATCAAGACGATTACTTTGCCAAGTAGTATAAAAAAAGTGGCTAGCGATGTATTTTTTGAATGGGAAGCAAATCAAACGATTATTATAGATTTGCCAAAGAGTGCATCAAACAATTGGGATAAAAGTTGGAATAATAAATGTAATGCGAAAATTGTTTGGAAAGAAGTTTAAATATTTTAAATCAATAAAATACATCATAAATTTGATGTGTTTTTTTATTAGACTTTCATATATTTAAAATAACCAAATAAATTGGGGTTTTTATTAAATTTATTATTTTTAATTTCTCCCCTTAAAGCACCGACAAACCGCCAACGAAGTGCGGTTTCGTTTGGTCGGTGACGCGAGAAACAGACGTCAAGGTCGCAGAATTTTTTGAATAAAAAAATTCAGACCAATAAGCCTGAATTCTCGCATATGGTAGTCTCAAGGGGAGTCGAACCCCTCACTTCGCCGTGAAAGGGCGATGTCTTAACCGATTGACCATGAGACCTTATCTAAGTTACTTGCTTATTATATAAAAAAAACACCTGCATGTCAAGTGTTTTTTCATTGTTTTTTCACTTTTTTAGTGGATTTCTTGCAACTGCGGTCACAAAAACAGATTTTGCCTTGGCTTTTTTGAGAAGTTTTGCACAAGTGTTGACAGTTGCGCATGTTGTTATCACATCGTCAACTATCAAAAAACTCTTGCCTTTGACAAAATTTTTGTCGGTCAGTGAAAAACTGCCTTCCAGATTTTTCTGACGCTCAGAAAAGTTTAACTCTTTCTGACTTTTGGTAAGTTTAAACTTGATGATAAGGTTGTCTGCCACTGGTTTGCCAGTTATTTTCGCAATTTCATCAGCAAGCAGTTTTGACTGGTTATAGCCTCTTCTTTTCTTGGTTTTTTCATGTATAGGAATGGGAATTATATAGTCAAAGTCTATATTTTCTTCCTTCAACCTCTCGCACATCAGTTTTGCAAAGGTTGGAACGAGCCAGCGTGCGTTATTTTCTTTCAGGTTAAGAATAGCGCTTCGCACTTGTGATTTATACACGAAAGGGCAGACAGCCTTTTCAAAATCCTTAGGAGTGCTTGCACAGAAATCGCAAACAGTGTTTCCTTCAAGAATTTGAACATCGCAAAATATACAACGATTTCCGTCATTCAAGATATGGCTTTTCTCACACTTTTCGCAATAAGGTTTATTGTCAAAGTCCAAAATGTCTGTTTCACAAAAAATGCACTTGATGTCATTTGGAAAAATGAGGTCAAGAATAAAATCTTTAATTTTTATCATAAGTTTTTTAAATTTGTTCATTTGTTTATTACTCAAATAGTTCTTTAATCTTATTGTGATTTTCTCGCAGAAGGTCACGCAGAAGGGTAAACCTTATGGCAGTGTAGCCGTTTGTGACCATGCGTTTAAGGTTTTTCTTTTCTCCAACAATAACAACCATTTTCTTGGCACGGGTGACACCTGTGTAGATAAGGTTACGCGTTAAAATCATGTTTGGGCCTGCTATGGCTGGCGTGATGACAACATCAAATTCAGAGCCTTGGCTTTTGTGGATTGTGATTGCATAGGCAAGAGAAAGCTGACTGAGGTCGGTGCGTGGATAAGCGCAATGCCTGCCGTCTTCAAACATGACATGCGTTTCACCAGTTTGATAGTCAATCGCTTCAATGAATCCAATATCGCCATTGAAAACTCCTTCGCCTTCCTCTTCCAAAAATCCGTTCATTCTTTTCCAGACGAGGTTATAGTTATTCGATGTCTGCATAACCTTATCGCCTTCACGCAAAATATTTTCGCCAACCATAAATTCATTCTTTTTGATTGATGGCGGATTGATTTTTTCTTGCAAAGTGCGGTTCAGGTTATCAATCCCACATACTCCTGCTTTGAGAGGGGCAAGAACTTGAATTTGCATTGGGTCAAGACCAGTGAACTTTGGTAGGCGAGTTGTGACCATATCAACTATTGAATTTTTGATGCTTTCAAGTTCAATTTTTTCTTCAAAGAAGAAGTCCTTTGAGGAGTTGTCAATCACTGGCATTTTTCCGCTGTTTATAAGGTGAGCATTTGTGATAATCAGGCTGTTTTCTGCCTGTCTATATATTTTTGTCAGCATTGACACTGTGACCACTTCACTTTTGAGAATGTCGCCAAGCACATTTCCTGCTCCAACACTTGCAAGCTGGTCCTTATCTCCGACAAGCACCAACTTGCAATCGCGAGGAAGAGCCTTGCATAGACTGCTCATCAGTGCGACATCCACCATTGAAACTTCGTCAACAATCACAGCATTGGTTTTGAGTGGATTTTTCTCATTGTATACAAATCGTGAAAGATTTCCGTCAGCATTCTGTCCAACCTCCAAAGCACGATGAATTGTTTTTGCTTCTTCACCAGTGCTGTCTGAAAGCCTTTTTGAAGCACGGCCAGTTGGTGCAACAAGCAAAAAATCCTGTTTGTTTTGTTTCAAAATTTCAATTATGCACTTGATGATTGTGGTCTTTCCAGTTCCTGGCCCGCCTGTTATTACCGAAACGCCACTGTTGATTGCATTTATGATTGCATTTTTCTGCTCTTCGTGGAAATAAATATTGTTCTTTTCTTCGAAATGTTTGATTTCATCGTCAAGGTTAAGTTGTTTTGTGACAACTGACTGATTTAACAGACATAACTTTTGCGCGACTGAACTTTCATAGAAATAATATTTTGTGAACATGACAATCTCACAGCCTTTATGCTCCATAAGTTTGAACGTTTTGTCAATAACAAGTCCGTCAAGGGCATCTAAATATTTTTCTCGAAACTCCAAACCGTCAAGCTCCAAAAGTTTTTCAGCTGAGGTGAAGAGCGCTTCTTTGGTAAGGTAGGTGTTTCCAGTTCGCTCCACGGCGTTGTTCATAACATGAATAAGGCCTGCGCGCACACGAAACTCACTACTTTCAGGAATGCCAACACTGCGTGCAATTCTGTCGGCTGTTAAAAATCCAATTCCGTCAATATCCTCGACAAGTCTATATGGATTATTCTTGACCACATCAATGGTTTTCGTGTCATAGATCTGATAAATCTTGATTGCCATATTGGTGGTTATATTGTATTTTTGCAAAAACATAATTGAATTTTGCATTTTTTTAAGCTCTTTGAATTTGTCACCAATTTCAAGCGCCTTTTTCATACTGATATTTTTGATTTCAGCAAGTCTTGTTGGTGCCATTTCAATTATGTCAAAAGTCTGTTCTTTGAATTGTGAAACAATGTTTTTGGCAGTCACTGGTCCAACGCCTTTGATAAGTCCTGAGCATAGATAACGTTCAATTCCTGCAAGAGTGGTTGGCAAAAGCACTTCATAGGAAGAGAAAGAAAATTGGTAACCATATTTATTATTGTTCACATATTCGCCTTCGAGGAGAAGATTCTCGCCAATATTGGCACTCAAAAGCTTGCCTACAATCGTCACAAAAGTTCCTTTAAAGTCAAGGATTGCAACAGTGTAGCCATTCTCATCATTTCTAAAAATTATTTCCTCAATAGGTCCTTCAATCTGCATAGTCATATTTTAATACCTATTAATATTAAAAATCAAGCAAAAACGCTTGCAACAAACAAAATTTTTGATTATACTAGTGTTATAACGAGTTTTACACATGGAAAGAGCAAGAAAAATTATTGAAATTGAATCATTAACTGAAAATTTGCTTAAAAGTCGCAAAAATGCACCACTTCTGCGTCTTAAAGTTTTGTATTTCACATCAGTTTACCAAAACCTCTCTGTCAGCATGATTATTGAGAAACTTGGAATAAAGAAATCTAACTTTGCGCTTCTGACAAGCGAACTTGAAAAAGAAGGACTTGTTGAAATCAATCAGGCTGAAATCGATAGACGATGTCGCACTATGCGTCTTACAGAAAAAGGAAGGGAAGAGCTTGAAAAATATGAACAAGAGCTCGAAGCTTCACTCGGCGCAACTTCTATGGAAGTTGACAAGGCGCTGGCAACACTCATTGATTTTATGAATAAGATAATATAATAGGGGAATTTATGCTTAGAATATATAACACATTAACAAGAAGGAAGGAAGAGTTCGTTCCAGTTACCGAAGGCCGTGTTGGAATGTATGTCTGCGGTCCAACGGTTTATGGACCTCCACATCTTGGTCATGCGAAGAGCTATATCTCTTTTGATATCGTTCATCGCTTTTTGAAGTTTTTGGGATACAAAGTTAAATACGTTCAAAATATCACCGATGTTGGTCACCTTGTGGGCGATGGTGATGAAGGCGAAGATAAGATTTCTCGCCAAGCCAAACTTGAACAACTCGATCCTTATGAGATTGCTTATAAATATGAATGTGAATACTTTGAAGCAATGGATAAGCTCAACATTTTAAGACCATCTATCTCTGCAAGAGCAACTGGTTTTATAATGGACATTATTGACGCTGTTAAGGACATTGTTGATAAGGGCTATGGCTATGTGACAAGCGAGGGGAATGTTTATTTTGACGTGAGGAAGTATTCAAACTATGGTCAACTTTCAAACAGACGTCTTGATGAAAATGTCAGCGGTGAGCGAATTGAGGTTGCCTCTGACAAAAAGAATCCAGAAGATTTTGCGCTTTGGAAAGCGGTGGATAAAAACACGCTCATGCAATGGGATAGCCCATGGGGTAAAGGTTGCCCAGGCTGGCATATTGAATGTTCAGTGCTTGGACGAAAGTTTTTGGGCAATAAGTTTGATATCCATGGTGGCGGAATTGATAATCTTTTTCCGCACCACGAATGTGAGTGCGCGCAAGGTGACATTTTGACAGGCGCTGTGCCAATGAACTATTTTATGCACAACAACCTTGTCACTGTCAATGGCACAAAAATGGGCAAGAGTCTTGGCAATTTTATCACTCTTACAGATTTGTTTGATAAGTATGGTGCAATGGTTGTTCGCTATTTCGTTGCAATGTTTCATTATAGAAGCGTTATTGACTTCAATGATGAAGGGCTTAAAACTGCACAAAAGCAGTATGCAAAACTTGCTGAAATGATAAAAGCTGTTGAGAGTTTGACAAAGGAAGAAAAAGAGCCAAGCGGAGAGCTTAAAGAAATCTTTGATGCTTGCGTTGATGCCATGAACGATGACTTTAACACGCCAGTCCTTATCGCACAAGTTTTGAACATTATTAAACTTGGCAATGTTGTGGCTCAAAACAAGGACATCGAAAAAGCCAAAGAGGTTAATTTTGTTGTTAAAAGAATGGTCAAAGATGTTTTAGGTCTTAAATTTGATGACAACAAAATTGACGAAGAAGAAAAAATTGATCCAGAAATTGAAGAACTTGCAAAAGCGCGCTGGCAGGCAAAACAGGAGAGAAACTGGGCAGAGGCTGACAGACTTCGTGAAGAACTTGCAAAACGTGGCTACACAATTAAAGATAACAAAGACGGCTATGAAATTGTCAAAAACTGATTGTAAAAAATGCAAGAAAGCTTTATTTAAAAGTTGTTTAAAAATAAAAAAGACTAGGCAAAATTGTCTAGTATTTTTTAAATAATTTTATTTTTCGATGATTATAAATCCATGTTTGGCTCATTTGAGTTTCTTTCAGAAGAGTCTTCCGCTTTGGCATGAGTTGGAATTATGCGAAGAATAAATGATGCAACATTATCTTTTTTACTGTTAGAATAATTGCTTTCATAAATTTTGTTTTCGATTTCAGCAAAGGCCGCTCCGCCTTCAAGGCCCTCAACACCAGCCATCGTTTTGATTTTGTTGCCTATATCTGTTGCTGTTTTATCAATTTCTTCTTGACTATGATTTTGGCAGTAATAGTTAAATTTATTCTGGAAATGTATAACAAGTTTAACAAACAAATCATTGTTTTCAACATATGAAACCATGCCCTTACCCTTTTTAGCCACTCTTGGTTTTCTTTGTGTTGAAACTTGATTTGAAATTTGATTATCGAAGTTAAATTCTTCCATGCCATATTTTCTGTTATAAGCTATTTGAAGAGGGTAAATTTCTTCGATAAATTTAACGTATTCAATCTTTTCATTTTCTGTTATATCAGCTTGCCAGATAAATATCTTGATTTGCTCAGCAATTTCTTCAAAAGAATAAGTATCGCTTTGGAAAGCTTTAACAACATTTTTGAAAGCCAAATTGCCCATAAGCAAAAGATTGCTTGTTGGGTTTATAACATATTTATATTCATCAAAAATTTTCTTTTCCTTTTTTAATCTGTCAATAAAAAATCTTCGTGAAGTTTCAATCATAATTTTCTCCTTTTTTTTCTACCAATGAATTCTATCACATTTATGTCCTTTTGTCAATAGGGGATTTTGAAAAAATTGTAGAAATTTAGGGTTATGTTTGATGATTTTTTGTTT
>CAOJNR010000026.1 GCA_948439925.1 uncultured Clostridia bacterium | reverse complement strand
TTGTTGTGATTGAGCTTTTGCCAGAAACCTCAGTTATCTTTCCGCTTTTGAAAAGGCCGATCTTAGCTTTTCCAGTTAGGCGGTCAATAATGCCGTTCTCAACCATTTGAATGCTTGCCTTTCCAGAGATTTCTTTAAAAGAGCAATTAAAGCTTTCAAGCACGATTGCACTGCCTGAAAGTGAAACATTTTCACATTTATTCAAAATATGCACGCCATTTGAAAGAGCAAAGTTGCTCTCTTCATCGTGGATGATTGGGTCGATAACTTTTTCTTTCTTCCTAAATTTGCACATATTCACCTCTCAATTTATATACATCATATCACAATAAATGTTGCAAGTGCAAACAAATATTCAAATTTTTCAATTTTTTAACAAATTTTTAACAAGAACCTGGTTATTTTTTGTTTTTTAGTTGACTAAGATTTTTATTTTTCTTATAATTCTTTTGTTATTTTATATATAATATAAAAGTCTTATTTTACTGAGGTGAAAAAATGATCAAACAACTTAAATATTTAAAACCACTTGAATGGATTTTGGTGGGCGTGATTGTGCTTCTGCTGGTCGCTCAGGTTTATTGCAATCTTGCTTTGCCTGAATGTTTGAGCGATATTCTTAAAATGGTTCAAAGTGTGATTGCGACACAGGAACTTAAACCAATCGTGATGAAATCGCTTGAAATGCTCGGTTATGTTGGAGGTATTCTTGTCTGCACGATTGTGGTGAGTTATCTTACATCACTTGTGATCACCAACCTTATGGCGAGAGTGAGAGGAAAAGTTTTTGAAAAGGTCAACAACTTTTCAATGAACGAGATTAACAAATTTTCAATCGCATCTCTTATCACTCGTTCAACAAACGATATAACTCAACTTCAACAAGTTTTTGTGCTCGTTTTAAATTTTGGCGTGACAGCACCTATCACTGCAATAATTGCGATTATAAAAATTGTCAGAGTTGCATCCAACTTAACACTTGTCAATGTTGCTTCTGTTCTTCTGCTTGTGCTTGTTGTTGTCTTTGTTTTTGTGGTTGCAGTTCCAAAGTTCAAAAAAATCCAAAAGAAAATTGACAACCTTAACCTTGTAACTCGTGAAAACTTAACAGGTCTTAAAGTTGTCAGAGCAAACTCTGCTGAACATCTCCAAGAAGAAAAATTTGAAAAAGTCAATTCTGACCTCACCAAAATGGAACGCTTTGTTCAAAGAGTTATGGCTGTTATTGACCCTGCAATCATGCTTATAATGTCAGGCACAAGCCTTGCAATCGTTTGGCTGACTGCCTATCTTTTTGGCAACGACATTTTCGCGATTGCCAATATTGGTGAGATAACTCAATACTCAATGCAAATCATTTTTGCATTCCTCACACTCTCAATGCTGTTCATGTTTGTGCCAAGAGGTATGGTTTCAGCAAAACGCGTTAATGAAATTCTTGATACAAAATCTTCACTCCTTGACGGAAAAGGAAACATCATCTCAAAAGAGCAAGGCACTGTTGTTTTTGACGATGTGTCTTTCAAATATCCAGACGCAGATGAATATGTGCTTGAACATGTTTCATTCACCGCAAAGCCAAGTGAAACGATTGCCTTTATCGGCTCAACAGGAAGCGGAAAAAGCACACTTATCAACCTTCTCCCTCGATTTTATGACTGCACAGAAGGCGGTGTATATCTTGACGGCGTCAATGTTAAAGATTACACTCTTCACGACCTGCATGAGAAGATTGGCTATGTTCCACAGCGCGGTGTTTTGTTCCGTGGCTCAGTGACTGAAAATATATGCTACGGAAACGAAAAAGCAACCGAGGAAGATATCACAAATGCTCTCAAAATTGCACAAGCTGACTTTGTATATTCTCTTGAAGGCGGACTTGACTATCAAATTTCACAAGGCGGAACAAATGTGTCTGGCGGACAAAAGCAAAGGCTTTCTATTGCGAGAGCAATCGTTCGCAACCCAGAAGTTTTTATATTTGACGACAGCTTTTCTGCACTTGACTATAAGACTGATAAAACACTTAGAGCAAAGCTTAACAAACACACTCAAAATGCGACCAAGCTTATTGTTGCACAAAGAATTGGAACAATCATGAACGCTGACCAAATCATTGTGCTTGACGAAGGCAAAGTTGTGGGTCATGGAAAGCACAAACAACTTTTGAAAACCTGCCCTGTTTATAAAGAAATTGCTCTTTCTCAACTTTCACAGGAGGAATTATAATGGCTAAGAATAACACTAAAACACTAAAAAACACATTAACTTCCTCTTCGCAAATTGAGGAAGTGACAAACTCACCTATTATTGACGAAGTAGTTGCCAGCGATATGACAGATGTGGCAAACGAAAAAATACATGAAGAAAACACTGCAAAAAATAGTGCTCATAAAAACAAACCAGCCAAGAAAAAAGGCTCAATGAAAACAATTTTCAAAACAATCGCGCCTGTTAAGTGGCTTGTTATATTCGGCGTTGTGCTTGCAATATTATCAACAGTTTTATCTATTGTTGGCCCAAGAATTTTGAACGAAATGATGAATGTTTTGGCGTCACCAGAATTTACGCTTGAAAGAGTGAACACAATCGGGCTTTTTCTTGTTGCCATATTTCTTGTTTCAATGTTTCTTTCATATTTTCAAGGTTTCATGATGTCAAAGGTTTCAACAACAATAACCAAAAACCTTCGAACAAGCATTTCAAAAAAGATAAATCGACTTCCACTTAAATACTACGACAAAACTTCTTTCGGCGACATCATCTCACGCGTTTCCAATGACGTCGATACTGTTGGCCGAGGCTTAAACGGCTCAATCACAAGCCTTATTTCAAGCATAACAATGATTATTGCAATCCCAATCATCATGTTCACAATCAGTTGGGAACTCACACTTATCGCACTTGTGGAGATTCCTGTTGCTTTTGGCGTTGTTCTTCTTATTGTGAAATTCAATCAGAAATACTACGTCACTCAGCAAAAAAGTCTTGGCGACCTAAACGGACATATTGAAGAAATTTATTCAGCACACAATGTTGTCAAAGCTTTCAATGGTGAAGAGAAAGCAAGTTTAACATTCAATAAGCTTAACACTTCACTTAGAAACTCTGCAAGAAAAGCCCAATTCACTTCTTCGCTTATGCACCCTATTATTAACACAATCGGAAATATTGTTTATGTTGTCATCTGTCTTGCTGGTGCTTGGATTGCCATGAAGAACAACAACCCACTTTTCATAACTTCGATTATCACATTTTTAACATATATCCGCATGTTCAATCAACCTATTTCACAAATTGGTATGCTTGCTGGAAACCTTCAAATGATGAGTGCAGCATCTGAGCGCGTATTCAAGTTTATCGAAGAAGAGGAAGAGCCTGACGAAAGCCACAAAACAGTTAAAATCAAAAAAGTTAAAGGCAAAGTTCAATTTAAAAATGTTGACTTTGGCTATACACCTGATAAGCAAATAATTCACAAGTTCAACTTCACTGCCCTGCCAGGTCAAAAGATTGCAATCGTTGGCCCAACTGGTGCAGGTAAAACCACTATGGTCAATCTTCTTATGAGGTTCTACGAAATTGATGATGGAGAAATTCTAATCGACGGAGTTTCAACCAAAGATATGAACAGGAGTTATGTTCGTTCACTATTTGGTATGGTGTTGCAAGACACATGGCTTTTTGAAGGAACTATCAGAGATAACATTGCCTATGGCAACCCAACTGCCACAGATGAAGAAATTGTGAATGCTTGCAAAATGGCAAACGTTGACCACTTTATAAGAACTGAACCTCAGGGCTATAACATGGTTTTGAAAGAAGACAACGCTATCAGCCAAGGGCAAAAACAACTTTTGACTATTGCAAGAGCTATGGTGCAAAACTCACCTATGCTTATCCTTGATGAAGCAACAAGTTCGGTTGACACCAGAACTGAAATGCTTATTCAAACTGCAATGGATAGGCTGATGAAGGGACGAACAAGTTTTGTGATTGCACACAGGCTTTCAACAATCAAGAATGCCGATCAAATTATTGTTATGAAAGACGGCTCTATTGTTGAAACTGGCAACCATGAATCGCTTATGGCAAAAGGCGGATTTTATAAGGATTTATACAACAGTCAATTTGAAAATGGAGAGGAGTTTTAATCTCCTCTTTTTTTATGCAAGCGCTACACATACAAAATAAGGTTTTTATAAGAAGGACACTGATTTTGAAGTTTCATTCTGGGCACTTATGCGAAGCTGAAATGAGAAATCTCATTTCAGTGCAAGCACGCTGAGCGCGCTTGCTGTTGCCGACTGGCAACATTCGCATAAGTGCCCAGAGCGAAACTCACCCAACAAAATTCAACAAAAAAAATATTTTTCTCGCAATTAACTTTTACTTTTATCTTTATTGTGATATAATGAATATATAAATATATACAGAAGGAGGAAACCCCATGGAAGAACTTTCGATCAAAGGCGTGTCCAAGTTTTACAAACTTGGCAATAAATCCACCTTTCAAGCGCTCTCCGACATCAATCTTGAATTTGAAAAAGGCGAACTTGTATCTATCATAGGCGAAAGCGGAAGCGGAAAAAGCACACTCATGAACATCATTGGCGGGCTTGACTCTGACTTCGAAGGAGAAATCATCGCAGGTGGCGAAAATTTAAGAGAACTCAAAGACAAAGGCCTCGACTCTTACAGAAAGAACAAAGTCGGTTTTGTGTTTCAATCTTTCAACCTTATTCCTCACCTTTCAATCCTAGACAATGTCACAATAGCCCTCACCCTCTCAAATGTTAATGGCGAAGAAAAGGTCAGAAAGGCAACCGAAGTTTTATCAAAACTCGGTCTTGAAAAACATTTAAAGAAAAAACCAAACCAGCTCAGCGGTGGTCAAAAACAACGTGTTGCAATCGCAAGAGCGCTTATCAATGACCCAGAAATCATTCTTGCTGATGAGCCAACAGGTGCACTCGACAGCGAAACATCGTTTCAAATTCTTGATATTTTAAAAGATATCGCAGACGAAGGCAAATTGGTCATTATGGTCACTCACTCAGAAAAAATCGCTTCGATTTCTTCAAGAATAGTTGAAATTTCAGACGGAAAAGTTATCCGTGATGAAAAATCCAAAACATATCAGCATAAAGAAGTTGAAAAGTTTATTTCAGAAGAGCCGAAAAAGAAGAAAAGTGGCAATCTTTCATTCTTCCAAGCAATAAGACTTTCTTTTCACAACATGTGGGCAAGCAAAACAAAGAACTTTTTGATGGCGTTTGGCGTTTCAATTTCACTTATCAGCCTTATCCTCATGCTCTCACTTGGCTCAGGACTGACAGGATACATAAGTGGACTTGCCGATTCATATTCAAGCCCAGAAATTGTGACCATTTCAAAACGCAGTGAGGACCCATTCTCTGCGCTCAGCCCAGGCACATTCACTGATGATGAAATTGCAAAAGTTAAAGATGATATCAACGCTCACCTTGAAGAAAAAGGAAATGATTTCAGAGTTCAAAATGCTGAAAATATCTCTTACGGCTGGTCACAACTGACAGGTTTCACTGACCAAGCAATGATTTCTTACACAATCAATGAGGACGGCGAAGATGTTGAAAAAGATGCAAAAATTTTCTATGTTTACACCACCCCAACTTATTACACAACAGACAACCTCCTCGCAGGTGAAATCAGTGGCAACAATGAAATCATGCTTTCAAGTGCAATTCTAAAACTGTTAGGCTACACAAAATATGAAGAAGTTATCGGAAAGCAAGTGACAATCACCTTCAACAAATATGTGCGCACTGTCACAATCAGTGCAATCGTTGACGTCAACATGTTTGCAGACATGCTGATAATGTATGTGGACTATGACTTCTTGAACGGACTTGTTGAACTTGCAACTGGCGAGAAACTTGCTCCAACTTCGATTTTTATCAAGACTGATGGACTTGAAACAACAAAACTGATAAATGACTATATTAAAACGCGCGAAGACCTCACAGGTCAGCTCGAAGAAACTATGGCAAACATGTTCAGTGAAATGCTTTCAACTTTCTCAACAGCAATGATTATCATTTCAGTTATATCTCTCACCGTTGCAACAATCATGATTCTCACCGTGCTTTACATGTCTGTTTCAGAAAGAACGCGTGAAATTGGTGTGCTTAAATCAATCGGTGCGAGAAAGAAAGATATACGTCTCATCTTCTCAACGGAAAGTTTCCTTATCGGACTTCTCAGTGGAATTGTTGGAATAATCCTTTCTCTTGTTGTTGGCGGAATTTTAACACTCATTCTCAACGCCCTACTTGGATTTGCGCCTATCGCATTTGTATGGTATTACTATCTTTTAGCTCTCGGAGTCAGCGTTGTGATAAGCGTGCTTGCAGGACTCTATCCAGCATCAAGAGCATCAAAACTCGACCCTGTCGAATCACTTAGACATGAATAATTGAGCTGTTAACTCTTGGCGAAAGAGGCAAATTTGATAGTATTATTTAGTTTTAAAATTGTTACAATAAAAAACCTCTGGAATTCTAGTGGTTTTTTGTTTTTAAAGTATGCAAGAATAACAGCAAGTAAGGTTTTCATTCCTTTTTCTCAGAGTTTTTCTGGGATGTTTTCTTTTTTGTTTGCTTTGGCTTTTCTTCAAGTGCGACTTGATGATTTTTATCAAGTTCAACATTTTCATCAATTACACTCTCTTCTTTTTTCTTTCCTTCATCCAAAGCTTTTTCTTTCGTTTTCAAGAAATTGCTCTGGCACTCTCCGCCTGCAAGTTGAAGTTCAATACTTTTTATTCCGAGCGAAACTTTTGAAAACTTGCCAATAATAAAGTGAATGAGGAAAATTATTGTTCCAGAGAAATTGCACAAAAGGTCTTCCATTGTGTCAGTCACAAGCGGAATATCACCAGGAAACGCTCCGCCTTGCGCGGTCTGACCGAGAAAAAGGTCACTAAACCATTCGAAAAGCTCCCAAATAAATTCAACCGCAAGTGAAAAAGTGAAACAAAAGACAACAACAGCCAAAACGCTAAGTTTTTTATAATCGGTGAGTTTTGACAAAACAAACAGTCCAAGCATGGTGGCAACATAGCCCATAAGTGTGTGAACAACGCGGTCATACCAAAAAACCTGATAATATACGTCATAAACTGCGCCAATAATTCCAGCAACTATCATATATAAAAGATAAGCAAAAAGAATTGTGTTTGAAAAGCGCTTACGCATGATAAGCTCAATTATATAAGGCAAAATCGTCAAAACAATCATTGCAACTGTGACAAGCGTGCGATGTCTATCTGGATAAAGATTGAGTATAAGTGCAACAATCGACGCAACAAGCATACAAAGGCTGAGGAATAAGTTTATAATCCTAAAAACCTTATTCCCCTTTGTTAAATCTGAAAACTTTTGAAATTTTTTCATGTTTTTTCACCCATTTTGATAATCTTGCCCATTGTTTAGGTTATTTAAAAGTCATTTATTTAGTTATTAAATTGAAGCGAAATCTTTTTCGAGTTTTTCTAACAACTCTTTGTTCTTTTGAAGCTTTGCTTTTTCGCCATCAATAAGTGCTTGTGGTGCTTTGGCAACAAAGCCAGCATTATCAAGCATTTTGCTTGAACGAGCTATCTCAAACTTAACTTTATCAATCTCTTTTGAAAGTCTGGCCTTTTCTTCCTTTGAATCAACAAGGCTTTCAAGCGGAAGAGCAATTTTGCAGTTATTGAAAGTCAAAACAACGGCATTTTGTGGCAAATCTTCCTCTTTATTGGCAAATTCAAGTGAATTGAGAATTGAAAGCTTTTTGATTTGTTCTTGGCAAGAAAGGAAAAGTTCCTTTTTATTGAAACAGAAAATATTTGCACCAATTTTCTTATTATCTGGCAAATTTTTCTCGGCGCGAGCATTTCTGATTGCTTTAATAACGGCGATAACCTCTTGCATGTCATCATGCTCATTCAAATATGACTTTGTCACTTTTGGCCAAGCGGAAATCACAATGCTCTCCTCATGCATTGGAAGTTCTTGATAAATTTTCTCGGTGATGAAAGGAATAAAAGGATGAAGAAGTTTGAGAAGGCTTGTCAGCACAAACGCGAGCGTTGCGACAGTTGCTTCGCTGTTCTCCCCTTGCATATCAGTTTTAGAAAGCTCTATATACCAGTCGCAGAACTTAGTCCAGAAGAAATCTGAAAGTTCTGACTCAGCCATGCCGATATCATATTTTTCAAATTTCTTATCAACGCTTTCAATGAGGCTGTTAAGCTCTGTCAATATCCACTTGTCAGCAAGATTGAGTTTAACTTCGTTTATATTTTTAACAGTTTTTCCTTCAAGTTGCATAAGAACATATCGGCTTGCATTCCAAACTTTATTGAGGAAGTTTCGGCTGAGTTCAACCTTCTTCTCAGAGAAACGAGAGTCTGAGCCGATCGAAATTCCATCAAAAAGTGAGAAACGAAGTGTGTCCACACCGAAATTTTTGATAACATCTCTTGGGTCTGTTCCATTGCCAAGAGTCTTGCTCATCTTCTTGCCGTGAGCGTCTTTAACGATACCATTGATAACAACATCTTTGAATGGAATGTCGCCATAATATTCAAGACCGCTGAAAATCATACGTGCCACCCAAAGATTGATTATTTCGCGCGCTGTCACAAGCACATTTGTTGGATAGAAATATTCAATGTCTGGTGTCTTGTCTGGGAAGCCAAGAGTTGAGAGAGGCCAAAGTGCAGAGCTAAACCATGTGTCAAGAGTGTCTATTTCTTGTTTTAAGTGCTTACTTCCGCATTTTGAACAAACTGTTGGATCTTCCATTTCCACCATAACATTTCCGCAATTTTCGCAAGTGAAAGCTGGAATTTGATGACCAGTCCAAAGTTGACGAGAGATGCACCAATCTTGAAGGTTTCTCATCCAGTGGAGATAGCTCTTTTTATACTGCTCATCCACAAAGTGAACTTTATCTTCCTCAACAACTTTGATAGCTGGTTTTCTAAGCTCGTCAACCTTAACCCACCACTGATTTGAAACAAGTGGCTCAATTATGGTCTTACATCTTTCACAATGACCAACATTGTGTGAATATGGCTCAATTTTGACGAGCGCACCAATTCTTTCAAGTTCTTTAACAATTTTTTCCCTTGCCTCTTCACGAGTGAGTCCTTGATACTCACCACAGTTTTCATTCATTGTGCCGTCAGTGTTCATAAGATTGATAACAGGAAGATTATGACGTTTGCCAACTTGGAAGTCATTTGGGTCATGCGCTGGCGTGATTTTAACAACGCCCGTTCCAAAATCCTTTTCAACATAATCATCAGCAACAACTGGAATTGGTTTGTTTAGTATTGGCAAAATGACATTCTTGCCAACAAGATGCTTATATCTTTTATCACTTGGATTGACAGCAACTGCGGTATCGCCAAGCATAGTTTCAGGACGAGTTGTTGCAAGTTCAATATATTCGTTTGTTCCTTCAATTTGATAGCGAAGGTGCCAAAAGAAAGAAGGAACTTCTTTAAATTCCACCTCAGCGTCAGAAATTGAGCTTTTGCAGTGAGGACACCAGTTTACAATTCGATTTGCTTTATATATCCAACCTTTCTTATATAAATGCACAAAAACATAACGAACTGCTTTGCAGTTTTGTTCGTCCATTGTGAAAGCAAGTCTATCCCAGTCACATGAAAAGCCCATGCTTTTGAACTGGTCAATGATTGTGCCCTTATAAGTCTTATACCACTCTTCAACTTCTTTTGAAAAGGCCTCTCTTCCCAAACTTTCCTTGCTCTTGCCCTCTTTGGCGAGTTTTTTGACAATCATGCTTTCTGTTGAAATTGCCGCGTGGTCAGTTCCAGGAAGCCACATTGCGTTAAAGCCTTGCATGCGTTTCCTTCTTATAATTATATCTTGAATTGTCTGTTGAAAAGCGTGCCCCATGTGCAAATTGCTAGTCACGTTTGGTGGTGGCATAATGATAGAGTATGGCACTTTGTTTTTGTCAACTTCTGCATGAAAATATTTCTTTTCAAGCCATGTCTTATATATATCTTGTTCAAACTCGTGTGGATTGTATGATTTTTCCATAGTTTTTCGTCTATTCTCCTTGCTTAGTATTCTATCAAAATAGCAAAAAAAAAGCAAGCAAAAACTTCTATTCGTTACAAAAAATAGATAAAAAAGAAACATTGTTGAACCAAACACTTGCGTTAAACATAAAAATGATTTTGTAAGGAGGAAAAATGCAAACATTAAAAAAACTTTCTGTCTTTGCCGTTTGTCTAATGATAGGGCTCTCTGCCTCTCTTTTTATGGCGTGCGGAAAAGATGACAACACAATCAGGCTCAATGAAGTGACTCACTCAATCTTCTATGCACCGCTCTATGTTGCACAGAACATGGGTTTCTTTGAGGAGGAAGGAATCAAACTTGAACTTGAAAGCGCATCAGGCTCAAACACTTCAATGAACGCTCTTTTAAGTGGAAGTGCTGACATCATCTTGGCAGGACCTGAAACAGTGGTTTACTCAGAAGAAGTCAAAGACCACCCTGTTGTGTTCGGTCAACTCACTCAACGTGATGGATCATTCATCGTTTCAAGCGAAGAACTTGAAGGCGAATTCAACATTGACATGCTCAAAGGCAAGTCTATCGTTGGTGGTCGTGAAGGCGGACTTCCTGCCATGACTCTTCAATATGTGATTGAAGAAATTGCAGGTCTTACAATCGGCGAAAACAAAGTGGCTGGTGAAGTTAACCTCGTATACTGCGATTTTGCAATGATTGGAAGCATTTACGAAACCAGTAAAGCAGAGTTCTGCACACTTTTTGAGCCAACTGCAACAAACATGGTGAAAAAAGGTAGCGGTCATATTGTGTCATCAGTTGGCGCAGTTTCTGGCTCAATCCCATAC
>CAOJNR010000025.1 GCA_948439925.1 uncultured Clostridia bacterium | reverse complement strand
TCTTGTAATAGTAATCTTCGTTATTGAATGTGAAACCAGTCACTCCGTCAGCGCCATAGAAGAAATTTAACATGTTTTCTCCCTCTTGCATTGCCAAAATTTTAGTCCCTGACAAGAAGAATTTTGTTTCCTTTTCACCCACTTTCTTGCTTGTTCTAATGCCGTTGACATTGTATTTGAATTCGACATTGTCGAATCTGTCGAGGCGTCTGCCATGTGACCATTCGAGTGTTTTATCGCGATAAGTTATTGGATTTCCGATTTCATCATACTCGATTTTTTCACCATTATGAAAAATTAGTAAAAATCCACCAGCTAAGCTGGTGGATTTTTACTTATATTTATTTATTATTTTTAAAGTTATTAAACTTAATTGATTCAATATCATATCATCATAATCTTTTTTAATATTTTCAATTTTTGTTAAAATCTTCTCATATTCTTCACACATTTTTAAATATTTATCGCTTATGAGTAATCCTTTTAACAAAGAATCTGCAACATCACATAAATTTTCATAATATTCTAAACAATCAAATTTACTTCCATAATAATTTTCTTGTGTTTTTAAATTGTCAGTAGGCACACTATTAATGTAACAAAGTAAAATTTCTCTTTCATTATTTGTAAGATTGTAAAAATTCTTATTTGATACTTTCATTATAAACTCCTCATGAGAAAAATGAATATATTTTTCCTAATAAATCAAAAACTCCACCTACTTGCTTTCCATTAAACAATGTACGAATAATGTAATTTCCTGAACTGGTTAATTTCATAAATTGCGAATTCGCATTGTAAAAATTAATAGCATTTTTTGTATACTCAATTACATTTCTTCCCAAATACATATGTTTTTCTCGTAAAACATGTTTTTCAAAATGATATACCATATTTTGAAATGATGTTCTTGATGTAGTGCTACCCCACATATTCGCAGCTTTATAAATTTGCGCTCCACTAATACTTGCACCAATAACAGCACCTGCAATAGCTCCTAATCCAAATCCCATTAAAGCTCCATCAATAATACCATCTAATGACCAATCGTTAGTTGCACCGCCAATAACTGCACCAATAACTGTCCCCGCCGTAGCACCTATCAGTGCACCTTTTGCAGCACCAAGTGCTATCGTTCCAAAAACTCCTAGTGCAGCCCCACCAGAAGCGACAGTGACAACAGCTACCGCTGCAACTACTAACACTGCCCCTATGCCAAATAATAACCATTTAAGCCAATTAGGAATATCACCATTTTCATCAGTTTCATTTACTGGATTGTTAAGGCAATAAGCAAACAAGTTAAGACCGTTGTTAGCAATTTGAGTTACATCAAGTGTTGATATATCATCAGCATTAATGAACCTACACACTTCTGGGTCATAATATCTACTATTCAAGTAGTAGAGATTTGTTTCCTCATCATAGCAATATGAACGATATCTGAATGGGTTGAGTCGTGATATCAACTCATTCTTAGTATACTCTAATTCACTTCCATTGTCAATGATTTGAGTCGTAAAATTACCCCAAGCGTCGTAAAAATATTTAACAAGTTCATCTCCATTTGTCGAATAAATGCCGATTATGTCGTTTTGTGTCAAAAATAAAAGCCAAGACATTTTTCTTGGCTTTTATTTATAATCTTTTCTATGATAACCTCTAAAACAATATATGTTATTTATCATCATTTTTATATTTGGGTTTGGACAAATATCCATGATTGTATTATACATTTTTTTTGTTAAATCAATATTAATCTGCTGTTCTCCGATTACAAAAGTTAAGTAACTTGAAGTCCATGAATATGAAGTAGCTTTAACATCAGTAATTTCGTCCCATTTAAAAAATATAATATTTCTA
This sequence comes from uncultured Clostridia bacterium, assembly GCA_948439925.1. Lineage (GTDB taxonomy): Bacteria > Bacillota > Clostridia > Christensenellales > UBA1242 > Caccovivens. The sequence continues at coordinate 9,243 of CAOJNR010000025.1, read as the reverse complement.
TTTAGCCAAGTCCAAGCAACTCCCTCTTCTGTATAAGAAATTTTCGATAAATATTTTTTGTCAAAAAACATCAGTAAAAAACCAAGCATTAAAATAAATAATCCTATAACAATCATCAGCCAAAGTTCATTGAAATAAATCGAACCAACGATTAAAAATATTACTGACGAAATATATAAAACAGGAATAGCTATCAAAATTAATGGAGCATGTTTCCAAAACTTATATTCCATTGAAACCCTCACTTTATATTAAACTTTAAATAAATCTCTAATACCTCTGGCTAAACTATGTATAAGTTCTTTTGACTTTTCATATATACCTGAAAATGCAAATTCTGCCCATACAGTTATGCTTACAAAGAGATCTCTTAATCCCGGTGTATTTAATATTTTTACCGCTTCACCAAACTTATATGCCCCCATAGATATCAAGCCAGATAAAACACTTTCACCAATCAAATTACCCACATAATCAGGAGTTATAGGGACTCTATTAATTGCATCAGTAACCATTGTTCCAAAAAAGTTTCCAACTGATGATAAAGCCAAAGCCCAAACAGGACCTAGTGATACCCCTAAACCTGTAAAAGCACCTGAAATTGCTCCACCTAAATAACCTGCCCAATAGTTTCCATCATTAAATTTACTTTGTAGACCTCCAATAAATCCACCAACACCAGCGCCGATTAAAGTAGCTCCAACACTTGTAAGTGCTCCAACCGAGAAAATTGTTAATGCAAGTCCTCCAATTACTAAGCCAGCACTAACTATAGTTCCGACAACTATTTCCCAGCTATTTTTTACAAAATTTTTAAACTTATTCCATGCGTCACTCAACCAACCATATCCATTTTCATCTGTAAGCATTATAGGATTGTTTAAGCAATATACAAACAAGTTTAATCCATTGAATGAATATTGATCTAAATAATCAATATCATCCGCATTGATGAACCTGCTTGTTTCTGGGTCATAATATCTACTATTCAAGTAATAGAGATTTGTTTCCTCATCATAGATATAACTGCGATAACGGAATGGATTTAATCTTGCCAAAGTTTCAAGTTTTTGGACATTATCAGTATAACTCATATTTTCATTTGTGTCAACAATTTCTGCAATATGATTACCCCAAGCGTCGTAAAAATATTTAACAAGTTCATCTCCATTTGTCGAATAAATGCCAATTATGTCGTTTTATGTCAAAAATAAAAGCCAAGATAAAAATCTTGGTTTTTATTTATTTACCTTTTTTGATTATAAAGCTGATTAACCATATTACTAAAATTAATATAGCTATCAAAACTAACAAAGTTGTAATCCCTACTGCTAAATCTTTCCAAGTAAAACTTTCAGGAACTCGCCCAATAGTGCATGATAAACATGCTAATAAACATTTAAAACAATAGACAATAAAATTCATTACTACTCCTTCTATTTATTTCCAAATAATATATTATATATTCCTTTTGTCAAACTTGTTAATAAAATAAATGCATCGTTCTTATTTATAAAAATTTTATTTAAAATATTCCCCGCCAATGAGGAATTTGATAAACTTGGTAAAAATAATTCTCCTCCAAAAAATATTGTTTGCATAAAAGCTGTCGCAACCATAGATTTCAGTATACTTTTATCCGTTACATCAGCAGGCAAGCCATTATTTGCTGCATGCATAGCAGTTGCAATTCCGCTTATTGCCACTTTTCCAACTCCTCCTGCTATCTTAGCAGTTAAAGTTCCAATTCCCATTGAAACTGCTGTTAAAGCCCCAAAAGCAGCACCTGCAAACGTGTCTATCATAACTCCGCCAATGTCAAATAATCTTGCGTCACCACCGCTATTTATAATTCCGCCAATAATCGATAAGCTTCCAACCGTTGCGCCACCTATCGCCGCACCAGTTGTAATTGAAGATGCTAATGCTACGGTTGCTCCTAATGCGCCTGCGATTGCGCCAGCTGTTAAAGCAACTGCTGCTGTTACAACAACCACCGCTACAACCGCTACGACTGTTTTCCATAACCAATCCCACCATGCATAGCCATTTTCATCTGTTAAATTGACAGGATTATTGTTGCAATAAGCGAAGAGATTTAAGCCATTTATTACAGTCATTCCTTGATTTAAAACTGAAACATCATCAACATTTATAAATCTACACACTTCTGGGTCGTAGTAACGGCTATTGAGGTAATAAAGCTTGGTTTCTTTATCATAGTAGTAACTGCGATATCTAATTGGGTTTAGAGTCGCAATGAAACTGTTTGTTTCATTAGTATTAATATACTCCATTTCGTCTTCAATGTCAACATATGTGCCAACATTCGACAAATATTGACATAAAATTCGACCAAAACCATCGTAAAAATACCTTACAATCTCTTTTCCGTCAGTTTTGTAGATCCCAATAACATCGTTTTGTGCATTTTTCTTGTAATAGTAATCTTCGTTATTGAATGTGAAACCAGTCACTCCGTCAGCGCCGTAATAGAAATACATTGTGTTTGTTCCGTCTGATTGAGCGAGGATTTTTGTTCCTGAAAGGAAATATTTTGTTTCTTTTCCGTTGACAATCTTTGATGTTCGAATGCCATTGACATTGTATTTGAATTCGACATCGTCGAATCTGTCAAGTCTGCGTCCATGTGACCAAGTGAGTGTTTTGTTGCGATAAGTTATTGGATTTCCGATTTCATCATACTCGATTCTCTGTCCGTCAAATTCAAGCAATAAATCTTTCCAGCCTGTTTGAGAATATGAGTAATTCTCCGAAATTCCGTTTAAACTTTCAACATTTTCAATTAACGTAAATTCAAATTCTTGTTTTGAAAGAATGTTTCCACCGCCGTCATACGCGATTGTTGTGGTCTTGTTGAGTGGTTTGTTATCCTCTCTGACAAGTCTTGAAAGTCCGTCATAGCGATAGCGTGCAACAAGGTCATTGTTGTTTCTGATTTCTATGATATTGCCCTTCTCGTCATACTTGTAAGTGAGGTTATCGGTTGTTTTTCCATTTGCACCCAAGGCGAGTTTTGACACTAAGTTTGTTGTGTGGTCACCTGATTTGAGATAGTTGAAGTTTTTTGAGAGTTTATCAGTTGTGACACTTGAAACGCGACCGAGTTTGTCGTAGGAAATTTTTTGTTCAACATTGTTTGGCAAAGTTATCATTTTGAGTTTTGCGTCTGGTGTTGTGCCATAGTCATAGCAATATGCAAAGTCTTCATCACCGATTGAAATGACTGAGCATTCGAGGTTTTGATGGTTTACATCATATTGGTGTGCTACATTCACATTTTCGCCATGTTGAGTGCTGTTTTCTTCAACGAGTTGACCGAATTGGTCGCGAGCGAACTTGATTGTTTCGCCGGTTTGGCTATCGGTTGTCATGACGAGGTTGCCGTTTAAGTCATAGATATTTTCGGCGAAGAGTTCATCGTCAAAATACATATGTGTTGGCTTGCCGTTCTTGTTGAGTTTTGTGCGGAAAGTTTTGCCATTTGCGAGAGTTATGGTTTCTTCATTTTCGGCATAGGTTTTTGTGAGATAATTTTTTCCGCCAATCTCAATTTTGGTCACCCTGCCCCTGTTATCATAGTCATAGTCGACCGCAAAGCCGTTATGCGAAAGTGAAGTGAGAAAGTCTTGGGCATAAGTGAAGGTGTTGGTGTTTTCGACGCCGTCAATGCTTGTTGATTTTTCGATAAGTCGGTCTGAGCAGTCATAAGCGAAGGCTGTTTTTGTGCCTTGGCTATCGATTTCAGTTTTGGTCATGCCTGTTCTATCGTCAAATTCTTTCTTTGAGATTTTTTCGCCGAGAGAGTTGAGAGTTATGCTTTCTTTGCCCTTTTCGTCGAGTGCTTTTTCTTGGCAGAAAGCGGAAGTTAGTTCATCCTTATGGTATGTCAATGTTTTTACGAGTGAACCTTTTTTATCATAAACGTTTTCTTCGACAATGCCGTTGTGGTCAATTTTTTTGAGCAGTTTGCCTGTTGAAGAATAAGCATAGTCCGTCACAAACTTTTCATTGGTTTTAGTGTTTGTTATGGTTTCGCTTGAAAGCAAGTTGCCATCGGCAGTATATGCAAGTTCTTTAACGAAATGAGAGTGAGCGTTCACGATTTTGATTGGTCGATTTTGAATATCATAAGTGACTTCTTCCAAGTTTGCCTGTTTAAGTTCGAGGTCTGTGTATTGAATTTCGCCGGTATTGCCAGTGTAGTCCACCCTGCAAGTCATGCTTGAAATGTTTCCTTTTGGCAACATGATTGGAAGAGCGAGATATTGCCAATCGGTGTTGCGATAATCAAAAGACCTTGCGAAGTGATACTTTTTATCGTTTTCATCAGTAATCGTTGCCGAGATTTCAAATCGTCTGGCTGGTTTTTCTTGTTCTTCGCAAGCAACCGCGTCTTCAACAAACGCCGAGTTTGCCCTTGCCCAGCCTGCGAGGATGAAGGTTTTATGCGCACAAAGTTCTTCACCAAAATTGATTGCATTGAGCATTTTTTCGCTCATGTTCACGCTGTAAACCCCTGCACTATTTGTGTGGTAGCTTTTATGCGTTTGATAGAAATGCTGGAATTGAAGAGCTTTGCAAAAAGTTTGACCGAGGTAAATTTCAGGAAAAGTTTGAAAAGACTGCTCGTCAAAGCAGACATCTTTGAGATAGTTTTCCGAATATGCAAGCGGAGTGACTTTTTGAGTGACTTTGTTTTGATAGTTAAATGCTGTCACGTTTGCTTTGAGCTGGTCATCTTTCTTGTTTTCATATTCATAAATTGTTCGAATTTTCCCCGACTTTTCAAATATAAACGTCTTGCATTTGGTCTTTGTTGAAATTGTGGTCGACAAAAGGTTATCGTTATGGATAACGATTTTTTCATCTTCAAGCACACAATCTGACAAGTCAGAGTTTGCAAGTTCATCAAAGTCTTTTTTGTTTTTATATTCAATTTTGCCATCACAAACGCTGTCAACAAGTGAAAGAGAGTTAATTGTTATGTCGTCTGCCTCATAGTCAATCTTAACGCCTTTACCCGACTGGTCAAGCACAAAACTAAGTTTGTTTCCGTCAAAGCCGAACACGCTTTTGTTGCCATCTGCGTGGACGATTTGGAAATTTTCATTTTGATTAAAACTTATTTTTCTGTCGCGCGAATCGGTTATGCTTGCAAGCTTGCCATTTTTATATTCAAAGTTTATCACATTTTCATTGCTGTCAATGATGTTCTCAATCTCTTGACAGTCGAAATTTTTATAGTTTATGTAAATCGCGTTCTCATAAGCGTCAGAAATGAGAACCAGCCTGAATAAATCTTCGGCATCATTTGCCTTTGAAAAGCCGTAGATAGTGTTGTCGTTATAAAGATAATGCACTGGCACTTGCATTTCGAGATGGAATAATTGATTTTTAAACTTTTCGATTTGCTTTTCGATTTCGCCCAAATCTTCGCTTTGCTGATTGAACTGGTCGATATAGTTTTCAATCGTGGTTTTACTGCCGTAAATATTGATGTCAGAGAGGACTAAATTTTGTTTCTTTTCATCTTTTTCTGAATTGCTATCATCTATTTTATCATCAATATTTGCATCTTTATTAGCCGAGCTTAACAATTCATTATAATAAGTTGTAAGTTCTTCGTCTGAAAATATATGTAAATTATTTAAATGTTTCTTAATTATTGCTTTTGCTTTGTCTGGTGTTAATTTATTCAAATAAATTTCTTTAAGATAGTTACTTGGCTTTTCAATTTTTGTAGCTGGATCTTTACCTGCGTTTTCATTTTGTTTATAAATATTTTTTTGCCTTTCTATATTATCTAAAACACCAATCTCTTTATTGAGGCAGGCAATATAGATTTGCTTTTTGAGAGAGTTAAGACTTTTTTGATACTTTTCTTTATTGCTTTCAAGTGCTTTAAGCTGTGAGCGCACCTGCGCCATTTCTTCTGGCTCATGATCAACATACTCCTGCCCTTTTATGTCTTTTATGGAAGAAGCAAATTTAAGTCCTGATGGCGCTTTTAAAAGCTTCTCAATTTTATGCTCAACCCAGCTGTCGTCTGTCTGTTCACAATAGACAAGCTCGCCGTCCAAATTGACTGAGAGCTTTTCACGTGGAATAAAGTTTTTGACATTATCATCTGAAAGATAATAATAACGCTCCTGCAAAGTTTGATTTTTTCCGTTCTCATCAATATATACAAATTTAAATTTACCATTATCCTCTTTCTTCTTCAAAAATTGTTGAATGGAAATTGTCCAATTTTTAGGCATGCCAATTTCTTGCATTTCTTTAATTTCGCTTTCGGAATAATTAGCATAAACTGAAAATGGCAAAACATTGCAGTCTGACACACAAACCAAAGTGCTGAGGTTTAACTTTTTATTGAAAACATCAAATTTCAATTCGCCAGCCTTGCCCAAGCTGAAATATTGAATTTTCTCTTCATCTTGATAATCTGAAAGATAGCTGAAAATAACATCAACCTTATTCACTTTTAAAAAGTTAAGCGAAGCATCGCTTTGAAGTTGAAGAATAATTTTCTCAGCATCCAAGTTTAATGCTTGTTGAATTTCATCACTGATGTCAATGGAAATTTCTGAATTATTCAAATCAATCGTGTCGACATTTGTCCAGCTCTCATTTTTGCCACTCCCCAAAGTTTCAAAGTCAACACGACAATCTGTTTTTTCAAGATTTTCTCCCGTATCAACTTTTGAAAGCAAAATTTTTGCTTCTTCGACTTTTATATCCTTATCCAGTTCTTGTAACGGAATAGTAATCTTCTTGTCTGAAATATTACTATCACTTAAATTAATTGTAAATTTTTCCATAACTTTTCTCCTTTTAATTAAATTTACAATTTCAGTTTAATTCCCATATTTTCTAATGACGTCTAACCTTTGCTAAGGCGTGCCTGAAAGTGATAATGCTTAAATTTTCCAAACTTAATTTTGTTCATTTATTAAATCAAGAAGTTTATTTAACCCTTCGCTATGAAGCTGATAAATTCTTTTGGTTGAATAATTCATTTGATCGGCAATTTGATCAAAAGTTAAAAAACTCATGTATTTTAAATACATTATGATTCTATATGGTTGATTAAGTTTTGATATAAGTTCATCCATTTTCTTCTTTTTATCAAGCAGTTTAAATAAAACCTCTTCCTCTTGCTTTTTTGATAACTGATAAATTTGAAGATTTGGATTTTTAATCAGCATTGCAGTGATTTTCTCCACTTCTTTTGTTTTCTCTTTTAAATATTGATTATCATACCAATATTCTTCAAGCATTGTTTTAAGTTCCTCTCTTGTCATCCTTTTCCTCCATAAATTCTAACAATACGTGAGAATTATAACACTTTGTGAGATTTAAGTCAATAAAAATTTAACAATTTGTGAGAATTGTAATAATTTTTAATAAAATGTTGATTATTTTCTCACAATATGTTAATATATAATTAAATAACAAGGAGTCAATATGTTTGCAGAAAAGATCAAGTTAATTAGAAATAGAAAAAAACTAACACAAGTTGGACTTGCTCGCATGTTGGGTGTTTCAGCAGGAACAATCGCCATGTGGGAAACTGGTCAACGAGAACCTAACATACGCATGCTTAACAAAATTGCAGATTTTTTTAATATCCCCGTTTCTTTTTTAATCAACGACAATTTTATATTGGAAGATGAATTTAGCAAAGAAAAAGTTCAAAACAAAGAAAACACCATAGTTTTTTTTGGACGTGGTGAAGGTCGCAAAGAATTTAAAGTCAGCGAAGAGGAAATGAAACATTGGCTTGCTATTTTTGAAAGCAGAGATAAAAAACCAACCAACAACGATTTTTAAGTTGTTGGTTTTTTGTTTGTTTTTGTCGATAATTATGTCATACTTTTAATTGTATGATAGAAAATAAAGATAAAAATGGTTTAGATTATTATAAAGTCAGAAACAAGGCATGGCTGTTTTTAATTGAGAATAATGTTAGATCATATCCACTAAACTTGCAAGAGATAGCAGACAAAACCAACTGGCAAATTTGGAGCTATGCGCAGTATTGCCAGTTTAGTCATCGACGCGAAGAAGATTTAATTGCAAGTCATCCTGATGGTTTCACAATTCAAAATGGAGATCGATTTTTTATATGCTACAATCAAAACAACTATAAATGGCGCAATCGTTTTACTATTGCACATGAATTTGGACATATTGTTTTGCACAAAGATATAACTGACAGCAAGATGCTTGAAAAAGAAGCAAACATGTTTGCATCACGCATACTTATGCCAATGGTGCTTATAAAAGAGCTTAATATTTCCACTCCCGAAACACTTTCAAAACTTTGTGACGTCAGCATTGAAGCTTCAACATTTCGAATGAAACGATATAAAAAAATAAAAAGTCGGCATAAGTTTTACACAAATAAATACGAAATCAAACTTTTAAAGCAACTAAGAGATTTTATAAAATCTTGCAACAAAATATAATTGGAACAAAATGTGGAAGTAAAGCAATTTATTGCTTTTTTTGTAAAAAAAATGTTAGTATTCATTCACTGAATAAAACATTGAAAAACAAAAAATCGCCACACGCCTTTTAGATAAGGCATATAGCGAATTCAAACTTGGTGGGCAGGGATGGATTCGAACCATCGAAGGTGTAACCGACGGATTTACAGTCCGTTGCATTTGGCCGCTCTGCAACCTACCCATAAAATTTTAGCACCCCGAAGGATGCTTTTGGAGCTGGTGAAAGGAATCGAACCTTCAACCTGCTGATTACAAGTCAGCTGCTCTACCATTGAGCCACACCAGCATAACAGAACATTTGCTTATTTATCTCGAAATTTACTTTCATAAATTTCTACGATTTGATCGCAAAGTTCTGTTATTTGCGACCAGACGAAATCGCACTACACTTCTGTTCCGTTGGCGATTTGTCGCAACTCTCATGCGAAGTTTTCGCCAGAAGTTTTATGTGGATTTTTAATAATTTTCTTGCTTGTTAATCTAAGGATTTAGAAAATAAAATTCCTCAATCAATAGCCATTCTTCGCAAGAGAGTCGCGCAAAATGCCTTTGGCATTTTCGATTGGCGCGAAAATGAAAAAACAAGCGAAATTGTGCTAACTTTTGCCAAAATTCAATTTGGCAAAAGCGAACAAGAGCACAGTTTTTTCATTGGTGCCCTAAGGTGGAATCGAACCACCGACACAAGGATTTTCAGTCCTTTGCT
>CAOJNR010000024.1 GCA_948439925.1 uncultured Clostridia bacterium | reverse complement strand
AAGATAAAAAATCTGCTTTTTTTGGTTAAAAACGCTGGACTCAATATCATTTGCCTTTTTTGTGAAAATGTGGTATAATGGCATTGCCAACTTCTAAATAAATGGAAAATATATTTAGTTTAGGAGGTATAAATTCAGAATTGTAAGACCTAGATATCTTTTTGGAAAATATAAGGTTATGAAGGCAATATAAATCGTTTCATGTGTTTGGGAATGCTTTATAAAAATGCAGTTCTGGTCATTATGGATATTAAATTAACAAAGCCAAAGCGTGTTATCGTTGAGATTACAGATAAATGTAATTTCAGATGTAAACACTGCTTTGCAAACAAAAACGACTTGGAGCTTAGTCTTTCAAGTTGGAGAAAGATTTTTGAAAATATTTTTAAAGAGAAAATTCAAAGTGTAACAATCACAGGAGGTGAGCCTCTTCTTTTCAGAGAGCTCTTTGATCTTCTTGAATCACTGCATATCAAAAAGACTATTCTTGCGCTTGACACAAACGCATCACTGATAAATGAAAATAATATTAAGCTCATAGAAAAATACTTTAAAAAAATTAGAGTTTCTTTTTATGGACTTAATAGAAGTTGGCATGCAAACACAAATTCTAACGCTTTTGATGAAGAAAGATTTAAAAAGGTCTTGAAACTTTTGTGCGAAAGCAAACTTTTTGTTCAGGTCAAAATTCCGCTATTTTCAAATAATGTGAAAAATATATATAAAATCTTGGACAGCTTGAAAGAGTTTAATATTGACGAAATTGTGCTTATTCCAATTATTCCAGTTGGGAAAGCTAAAAATCTGCAAAACCTGATAGGGCAAAGGCAGGCAAAACTTTTGATAAAAGCTTATGGCGACACTGAGCGAAATATAAAAGTTTTCAGGTGGGTCAAAGGCAAACACTTTTTGATCAGAAGCAATGGCAATGTGGTTCTTCATCCACCTTTAAAGCGAGAGGAGGGGATTCTTGGCAATGCAATGGATAGACCAATCGGAGAACTTTGGGAAAGAGTGCCAGAAAAGTTCAGACAGATAAACAGTGTTTACACAAATGACCTTTCACAACTTGTTTAGTTAAAAAAAATATTTTCAAAACAAAAATCAACTTAGTTACCTGAGTTGATTTTTTGATATCTTCAATTATTTCTCTTATTTTGCAGTTTTCTTTGATTTTGACGCTGTTTTATCAGCTTTTTGAGTTTTTTGTTCGGTTTTTTGAGTTTTTGTTGACTTTTTGTTTTCAGATTTTGAAGTTTTCGCATTTTTCTCTTCAACTTTCACTTCAATTTTTTCTTCAACTTTGATTTCTTTGTTTTCAGCCTTATCTTGTTTTGCCTCAGCCTTTCTTTCCTTTTTTGACTTTTTGTCCTTGTGTGAAAAGATTTTTGTGATTGCGTCGATTGGATTTTCATCCTTCTTAGGTCTAACTTTTTCAACGCGTGCTGGAAGGGCATCTTTTATGATAGGCATTGTGACTTTGTCTTTACGCTCACGAATTTCAAGTTGATTGTAAGGGACAGAGATGTTTTTGCGTTTGAATTCGTTATAGACATTTTCCATTATGTAATAGTAAACATCCCAGTAATCTTCATTGTCGCACCAACAGTTTGCAAAGAAGTCAATACTGCTTGCACTGAGGTATTTAAGTCGGCAGAATGGTGCAGGGTCAAGGTAGACTTTTCCGTTGCTTGCCATCACATCAGTGACAATTTTCTTCACTTTTTCAACGTCGCTTTCGTAAGCTACTGAGAAAGTGAAATCCACTCTGCGTCTTGGATAAGCGCCAAGGTTAGTGACATTGCCGTTGAGAAGAGAACTGTTTGGAATTGTTATTTTTTTGTTGTCAGGAGTGATAAGTGTTGTGAACATGAAATTGATGTCAGTTATGTTGCCTTCCACGCCGTTAGTGATGATATAGTCGCCTTTTTTGAACATGTGGCTGGAAATGATGATAATTCCGTTTGCCACGTTGGCGATAGCGTTTTGAAGAGCCATACCAACAGCCAATATAACCGCACTGAAAGCGGTGAGTATGCCTGTGATTTCAACGCCAAGTTGAGATAATAGAAGCAGAATCAAAATCAGCCACAAGATAAATTTCAGTATGGTGCAAATAAATTGCTGTGCGATTTTTTCCATACGAGTGTGTTTCAAAATCTTTCTCACAACAGCGAGAAGAACTTTGATAACGATAATTCCAACAATAAGAATTGCAAAGAACCAAACAATGTTCCAAGCATTAGTTTTAAAATAAGTGCAAATATCATTCCAAATTTTTGCCCAATCCATAATATTTCTCCTTTGTTTACGCCTATGATTATAACTCTCTATAAAAATTTAGTCAAACAAAATTAATGATTTTTTATCACAAAAATTAACTTAATTTAATTATAATTTTGCAAAAATAAATTCTCTAAAAAATATTAATTTTTATGGACAAGCAGGCATAAAATATGGTATACTAAACCTAAGTATGAGTGCAACCTCAAAAATTTTAAGAAGGAGGAAAAACTTATGAATCAATACGAAAAAGACGAAATTGCAAAACTTCCTGAAAAATATAGACCAATGGGCGCTTGGAAATATTTTGGTTATTCAATTCTTTTCGCTTTGCCACTTATTGGATTTATTTGTCTTATTGTTTTTTCTTTCAATAGCAACAATATTGTTAGAAGAAGTTACGCAAGATCATTTTTCTGTGGATTTCTTGTTATTGCAATAATTTTTGCGATTGTGTTAACTATTGTTCTTGTTGCAGGCATAACAATACCAACACCAGAACTTCCACCAGAGCTTTAAAAGAAAAAACTTATCGAAGAAGGATAAGTTTTTTTGTTGTCATTCATTAATTGGCTCAATATCAGTTTTCGCTGTTGATTTGTTCGGGGGGCTTTTTTATAACAAAATAGGTTATAATCGAAACCACAATAACTGCAACTTCGATGGTGTCAAGAATTGCAGAGGTGTAGAAAGTGTTAAAAATATTATATATAACAAACATGATGTTTGGAATAATCAACATAAAGTTGACTGTAATCATCTTTCTCATTGTCATTGCAGTTGTGAAAAGAATTGGAGATATGATTGTCAAAATATCCCATGGTGATTTGAAGAAAATGATTCCAATCGCGATATAAATTGCTGAATAAATCAATATATAATAGTATGGAATTTGTTTATTCTTTCGCTCATAAAAGTAAAAAAGTGCAGTTCTTGTCATGCTCACAAAAGTGTTAATTCCTGCCACTATTGAAAGTGAAACAAGAAATGCACTCCCATAAAAAACATTTGCAACCGTTTGAAAGATGAGAAAAACTTTCTTGTTGCAAAAAAATGATATGCAAACAAGAATAAGTGCGATTCCACCAAGAACTTGTGAAATGATAAATTGCGTCATAAAGAAAATATATCATAAAAATATATAATTGTCTAATTTTATTAAGTTTTTTTTGAAAATTGCTGTAATTTTAATTAAAAACTCGAAATTTTTGTGATATAATTCAGAAAAGGAGATGCTTTATGGTTGGAATATTATATTTCAGTGCAACGGGAAACAGCTTATACATTGCAAAAAAAATTCAAGAGAAAGTTGGAGGCGAATTAAAATATATTCCATCTTATCAAGGAAACTGCTCAGAATTTGATAATGTGATTTTGGTCACTCCAATTCACTCTTACGGCCTTCCAAAACTTGTGTATGACTTTTTGCCAAAAATGGATAAAAATAAAGAACTTATTATCGTTCAAAACTATGGCGGTATGGTTGGTGGCGCTGACTTTTATGCTTATTCATATTGCAAAAAACTTGGTTTAAATATCAAAAGCATGTTTGTTTTAAAAATGCCAGAAAGTTTTACAACAACATTCACAGTGCCTAAGTTTTATATCAAATCAACTCTCAAAAAAGCAGAAAGCGCGATAGAAAATGTGATAGATAATATCAATAATAAAAAATATTCTCTTCCAAAACAAAAGAAAACAAAAGAGAAAAAATATCTTATCAACAAGTCTAACTGGAATAAGATTGCCAAATCATTTTGCGTAAGCGAAGATTGTGTTAAGTGTGGGAAGTGCGTGAGCGTTTGTCCAGTTCACAACATTTCAATCGAAAATGATAAGGTTGTTTTTGGGGACAAGTGCATCGCTTGTCTTGGCTGTTATCATCGCTGTCCACAAAAGGCAATCAGATACAAAAATCATAAGAAAAAGGACAGATATTTCAATCCAAATGTGGATGAAAACGAACTTGGAAAGAATATAAAATAACAGGCTATACCTGTTATTTTTTATATAAACAAAAACTTGTCGATTAACCTTTATATTTTGTCTTATATCCACTGTTTGTTTCAGGGCGGAGGTCGTTTGGAAATTCGATGTCTGTCTTGATGTCGACAACAATTTGTTGCAAGCGGTTGACAAGAAGATAAGGGTCATGTAGGTCTTCAAGAACATGAGTTTTGCTACTGCTTGTGTAGATAACAATGTCACCAACATGGAACATTCTGTCAAGAAAACCAATATGCAAATTCACTGATGAGATTTCTGAATACATAATATTTGTTAAATTTGCGAAAAAACCTTCTTTAATAATAATGCGCTTGTTTGTGAAAGCATATTCAGTGTTTTTAAGACGTCTGCGCGCAGTTAATATATGAGAAAGCCAAATCCAAACTGGCATGAGGTGAATGGCAAAGAATATAACAAAGAAAATAATCATGAGAGGTGGAATTCCGCCTGAAATAATTCCATATGTGATTCCGCCGATAAAAAGACCGTCAAAGCAAAGCCATAAAAAAGCAATCGGGAACATTTTGAAAAATTGTTCCAGCATAAACACTTTTTTATCTGGCTTGCCAGTCCATAAAAGTTGCTCATCTTCACTCAGTGCAACCATATCTTTTAGACTCTGAGAGCCATTTTCATTTTGCTTAGGTTTGAAAAAATCTTCGTTAAGATCCATGTTTAACCTCCAAATATAATATACCAGAATAAAATTAATTTTGCAAGAGATTTAGTTGTGGAGGAGGGCAACCTCGCGAAGAATTGCATCTTCTGCGAAGAAAGCCTCAGTAATATCTTCGGCGGTTTTTTCCAGTTTTGATTGCAAAAGCATCAATTTTTTGGAAAACTTAAATAGAATTGAGTTGGCTTCATTGTTGAACTTGGATTTGGCGAGGATGTTTTCTTTGGTGCTTTCATCTTTGATAAGATTGCTGATCAGCGCTGAAAAAGCAATAACTTTAAGATTTCTAAGTTGGTGATATTCGACATTAAATAATTTATCAATAATATCTTGCGCAAGTTCTGGTGTTGAAACTAAATGAAGGTCATCAACCATATCGTCAAAAATCTGATAAGGTTCTTTTTTGAGTTTTGCAAGCCTGAGGCAAGTGTTGACTTTAAATTTGTAAAAACTGTTATATTTTTTGTAAACGGTGTTGAAATATTTTAAGATTCCTTTTTCCATTAAAACTCCTTATTTGTAGAGAATAACTTTCAAAGTATATACTTTTTTTTGGCATTTGTCCAGCAAAATTTGAACAAATGTAAAAAAGTAAACAATTTTTAATATGCATTGTATTCAAAATTCTTGCAACTGAGCGCGAAGATGTGATATAATCAAAAATTATAGGAGAACACATATGACTACTCAAATTTCAAAACTGGAAGTTGGCAAAGTTAAATTTCAAGGCACGATTGAAACAGTTCGTGATAAAAAGAATATTCAGTTTATTGTTTTGAAAGACTTTTCAGGAAAAATTCAAGTGACTGTTGATAAAATTGCGCATGCAGAAGTTGGCGAAGTTTTTGCAAAGCTTTTAACAGGTTCAACTGTTATGGTTGAAGGCGAGCTCGTTAAAAGCGAATATGTCAAAATGGGTGGGCAAGAAGTGCTTGCTGAGAGCGTGATTGTCACAAGTGAGGCAAAAGAGCCATATCCAATCGGACCTGAAAGCAATATTGATCAACGAATAGACTACCGCTGGCTTGACCTTAGGCAAGATAAAAACTTGCTTATTTTCAAAGTTCAAACTTGTTTTACTGAGGCGATGAGAGAGTTTCTTGAAAAACGTGACTTTGTTGAAATTCACTCACCAAAACTTATCGGCACAGCATCTGAAAGTGGATCTGAGGTTTTTGAAGTGAAATATTTTGACGGCAAAGCTTATCTTGCACAAAGCCCACAATTCTATAAACAGCTTGCAATTTCAGCTGGTTTTGGCAGGGTTTTTGAGTGTGGCCCAGTTTTCCGCGCAGAAAAATCACATTCAAGAAAACATGCCACAGAGTTCACTGGATTTGACCTTGAATTTGCTGGAATCGAAAGTTGTGAAGATGTTATGAAAATGGAAGAGCTTGTAACTTATGCTCTAACAAAAGTCAGTGAAAAGTATGGAGAGGCAATAAAAGCAACTTTTGGCGTTGAAGTTGTTGTGCCAAAGCTTCCTTTCCCAAGAATTGAACTTTGTGATCTTTATGATGAACTTGAAAAACGCTATGGCTACAAAATTGATGACAGTGAAAAAGATGACCTTTCAACAGAGGGCGAAAAGCTTTGCAAGCAGTTCGCAATGGAGGCTTATGGCCACGAATTTTTGTTCATAACTGGTTATGGACCAAGAAAGAGAGCTTTCTATCATATGCGAAAGAATGGTGTTCCACAAGGCTATGACCTTATTTGGAAAGGCGTTGAAATCACAACAGGTGCTCAAAGAGAGCATAGGTATGAAATTCTTAAATCACAAGCCGAAGAAAAAGGTCTTGCACAAGATGTTGAATTTTATCTCCAATTCTTTAAATATGGTTGTCAGCCACATGGTGGATTTGGTCTTGGACTTGACAGAATCATCATGAACCTTTTGGAACTTGCAAACATAAAAGAAGCAATGTTTATATTCCGTGGACCTGAAAGAATAACTCCATAAAAATTGTTATTTAATCGGAAATAATAAGATTATCATTTAAACCAACAAAAAATTGTAAAATAAATTAAATTTCAAAAAAAGAGGAATTTTATGAAAAAAATTGACATTGTAAAATTAAGAAAAGCGCCACAAGAGTATGCTGATAAGTCTTTCACAATCGGTGGCTGGGTGCGCTCAGTGCGTGACATGAAAACATTTGGTTTTATTGACCTTAATGACGGAACTTCGTTTAAAGGTATCCAAGTTGTTTTGAACGCTGAGAAAATCTCAAACTATCAAGAAGTATCTCACCTCAACACTGGAAGCAGTGTGCTTTGTGAAGGAGTTTTAAAGCTTACCCCAGAGGCTAAACAGCCATTTGAATTCGTCGCAGAAAAGATTGAAATTCTTTCAGCGACTGATGAAAGCTATCCAATTCAAAAGAAGAAAACTTCACTTGAAGTTTTGCGTGAGCAAGCATATCTCCGTCCAAGAACAAATCTTTTCAATGCTGTTTTCAGAGTGAGAAGTGAAAGCTCTTTCGCGCTTCATAAATTTTTCAACGAGCAAGGCTTTGTTTATCTCCACGCACCAATCTTGACTTCATCAGATTGTGAAGGCGCTGGCGAGCTTTTCAGAGTCAGCACGCAAGATATCTATGCTGGAAAAAAACTCAATCCAGAAGACGAGCTTCTTGGCAAAAAGGCATTTCTTTCACCTTCTTGTCAACTTGAAGGCGAGGCGTTTGCGCTTGCTTTTGGAAATATCTACACTTTTGGCCCTTCTTTCCGTGCTGAAAACAGCAACACTGTCAAGCATGTGAATGAGTTTTGGCACATTGAGCCTGAAATGGCATTTGCTGAACTTTTTGATGATATGGACGTTATGGAAAGCATGGTTAAATATGTTATAAATTATCTCTTTGATAAATGCAAAGACGAACTTGAATTTTTCGATAGTTTTGTTGAACAAGGTCTTATTTCAAAACTTAAAAATGTGACAGACAATGAGTTTGCGCGTGTGTCTTACACAGACGCAATCGAGATGTTAAAGAAGAATAACGATAAGTTTGACTTTAAAGTTGAATGGGGCAGTGATATCCAAACAGAGCATGAAAAATATCTCACAGAAGTGATTTACAAAAAGCCAGTTTTTGTTTATGATTATCCAAAGGAAATCAAGGCTTTCTATATGCGTCTTAATGATGATGGCAAGACCGTTCGTGCGACCGACCTTCTTGTTCCAGGCATTGGTGAGCTTTGCGGAGCAAGTGAGAGAGAAGAGCGCTATGACATTTTGAAAGCCAGAATTGCTGAGCTTGGTCTGAGAGAAGAGGACTATTGGTGGTTTATGAACCTTCGCAAGTTTGGCAGTGTTAAGCACAGCGGATTTGGAATGGGGTTTGATCGTTTCCTCATGTATGTGACAGGAATGAAAAACATTCGTGATGTGCTTCCATTCCCAAGAACGCCAAACAACTGCGAATTTTAAGCCTTAGGCTCGTTATAACTATTGATTGAATTCAAACTCAAATTGTTGCTGATCAGGCGGTGGCTAATGCACTTTATATTTATTCGCAATAAATTAAAATCAAGAAAGACAGATTCGTCTGTCTTTTTTTTTGCAAGTTTAACACAAGCAAAGTGCATGATTTATGTTGATAAAGTGTGAACATTTCACATTTTTTTCTTTATATTGATAATAGGACAAATGCGTTCTTTATTGACCTAGGAGAAAAATCTTTGAGCACGACTCTTATTACTATACTTGGAATTTTGTTTATATTTGTTATGACAACGCTTGGCTCGGCTGTGGTGTTTTTATTCAAAAAAGATGTCAGTGACAGGTGCAACTGCCTGTTTTTCGGCTTTGCATCTGGTTTAATGATTGCTGCATCCATTTGGTCGCTTATCTTGCCTGCGATAGATGGAAGTGAAAGTTTTGGGAAGTGGGCATTTATGCCATCAGTTATTGGGATTATTCTTGGCGGAGCTTTCCTTGTGCTGATTGATAAAATTTTGGCGCATATCAATAAAAAGAAAGAGCCATATCTTTCAAAACATTCAAAAATATTCCTGGCAGTAACCCTTCATAATTTGCCCGAAGGCTTGGCTGTTGGTCTGTCTTTCGGAAGTGCTTTCGTTATCGGCACTCAATCGGCGATAATGGGTGCGCTTGGTCTTGCGATTGGAATCGGTGTTCAAAACTTTCCAGAAGGTGCAGGAATAAGTCTTCCAATGCTCCGAAAAACTGGTAATAAGTGGAAGTCTTTCCTGTATGGTATGCTCAGTGGCGCTGTTGAGCCTGTGATGGCGGTGATAGGTTTCTTTCTTTCCACAAGCCTCACATCTCTCATGCCATGGTTCTTGGCATTCTCAGCAGGGGCTATGCTTTTTGTTGTCGCAGAAGAATTGTTGCCCGAAGCCAAGTTTTCTGATAAGTCTAGCATTGGCGCGTGGGGATTTTTGATAGGATTTGTGATAATGATGGCTCTTGATGTTGCACTTGGCTAGTGAAATGTGCTACAATATAGCCAAGGAGAAAAGGTATGCAAGTTGAGTCACAGCAAAAAGATAAAGAAATTGAATTACTTGCGCCTGCTGGGAATAGGGAAAGCTTTTTGACAGCTTTGTCATGTGGCGCAAATGCAATTTATCTTGGAGTGAACAGTTTTAATGCTCGTGGAAACATCGAGAATATTTCTCTTGACAATCTTATTGAGTTGGTCAGAAAAGCTCACCTTTTTGGCGTTAAGGTTTACCTTACGCTCAACACGCTTGTTCATGACAGTGAAATTGAAGAAGTGACTGAGGTGGTGCGCCAAGCAGTCAATGCGAAAGTGGACGCATTTATAGTGCAGGATATTGGACTTGCATATTATTTAAGACAAAAGTTTGAAAATATCGAACTTCATGCAAGCACTCAAATGGGGATTGAAAATCTTGAAGGTGCAAGCTTTTTGAAGCCTATTGGTTTTAAGCGAATTGTGCTTGCAAGAGAAACTCCGCTTGCTGAGATAAAGAGAATAAAGGACGAACTTGGCATTGAAATTGAATATTTTATTCAAGGCGCACTTTGTGTTGGTTATTCTGGCAACTGCTATCTTTGTTCATTGCTTGCCTCAGCAAGTGGCAATCGTGGCAAATGTAAGCAGTTTTGCCGACTGCCATATTCTGCCAGAATGAATAACAGAGAAAGGCAGGGCTATCTTCTCAGCACCAAAGATTTTTGCATGCTTCCCAAGCTCAAAGAGCTTGTTGAAAGTGGAGTGACAAGTCTGAAAATTGAGGGCAGAGCACGTCGGCCAGCCTATGTCGGACAAGCCGTTTTGACCTATCGCAAAGCGATTGACAATAATTTCAGTTTTGACCAAGGTGATATAGATGACCTCAAAAAAGTTTTTAATCGTGGGAATTTCACGGCGGGTTATTTTGAAAATAAAAATATCATATATGCCAAAACTCAAAATCATATTGGTCTTAAAATTGGAAAGGTTAGTGCTGTGAAAAATGGCAAGCGCTTTAATGAGGTGACTGTGAAAATAAACCACGAACTTGTTAAAGGTGACAGCCTCAAATTTTTTGTTGACGAACGCGAGGTGACCTCAGTTTCTGTTCAAGATGTCAAAAAACTTGAAAAGGATAAATTTGTTTTCACAACAACAGCTCAAATTCCGACAAATGCAAAAGTTAACTTGATTTCAAGTCAAGCGCAAGAAGATAAAATTTTGTCAATAAAGAGGCAGTTGAGCGTTCAAGGCAAACTGGTTTGTAAGGTTGGTGAAAAAGCAAAACTGACTCTTTCAGTTGACGATATTTCAGTCACAATGGAAAGTGAAAACAAACTCGAAAAGAGCAAAAACAGCCCTCTCACAAAAGAAGAATGTGTTTCTCAATTATCAAAACTCGGCAATGATTTTGTGCTTAAAAACTTGCAAACAAAGCTTGAAAATGTTTTTATCCGCAAGGCTGAACTAAACGAATTGAGGCGAAAAACAATTTGCAATCTTGAAGAAAAAATAATTAAAAACTACGAGATTTCTCATAATTTGCATAAAATTTGCGAAAAAAACGTGAAAATTCTTCAAAAAAGAGAAGAGAACAATTTGAAAATAATATCTGTTCGAACATTTGATAAACTTAAAAGTGTTTGTGACAAGGATAAAAATTCACTTATTGTTTTCAGCCCCAGTGAGTTTGATAAAAAACTTG
>CAOJNR010000023.1 GCA_948439925.1 uncultured Clostridia bacterium | reverse complement strand
TTGACATGTTTTTAGATAAGACAAATAATCTTCCGATTTTGGCAAGAACTCCAAATATGATTTATAATTATCTAGATATAACACTCAATGATATAGAAAATTACAAGATTGATAAAACAAGTAAAGCTTATTGGCTTGGGCTGTATAACGACGGTTATTTGGGTTCTTCAACAGACCTTGGAACTTACACAGAGCGTGAAAAAGAAATTGAGTTTTTAAGTCAACAAACAGGTCATTTGCCATTTTGTGGAGAGGTTGTTGTTCCAGATAGCCCACTTCACGATATTGAAAATTGTTTGCCAGAAATGGCTCAAATTCATTTAAATTATTTAAATGTCGAGTGGAATAATTCGGTTATAGACAAATGGAAAAATTCAACTTACACTCAAAGTTGTGGAGAAGATGAGAATTATTATGGGCAGTCTGCCTTCACATATATCGAAAATCATATGGGTTACAGATTTGTTTTGACTAAATCTGTGTTTGAATTTTCTGATCGCTTTGACAAACTCAATATAAAATTATCTTTGAATAATGTCGGGTTTGGCAATTTGAACAAATCAAAATTGGCAAGAATTCTATTTGTTAATGAAAATGGTGAAATCAAATATTCAAAGCAAATAAAAAAGTTTGATGGTGGATAGAATATCGAATGTTCATTAGATTTAGATTTCGATAATGGCAAATATCAAGTCTATTTGGCTTTATATGGAGAAGAAGTTGATGGAAAGCTATCTTATAATTTACAATTTGCCAACTGTGACATTTGGGATGATGACTTAAAAGCAAATAAAATCGGTGAAATAGATATAAAAAAGATATAAAAGTTTTTCAATAACTTAGGAGAATTATGGGGAAATAATATTGATATGCGGAAAGATTGCAAGTGGGAAATCTTATTATGCAAAATCATTAAAAGAAAAAGAGAATGCTATTATTTTTGGAATAGATGAAGCAACTTTTGACTTGATAAAAAACGAACAAGGAAATTTTTATAATGTGTTTCAAGAAAGAGTTAATAATTATTTGAAAAAGAAAGCAACAGAAGTGGCTATTGCTGGTGCAAATGTTATCTTGGACTGGGGTTTTTGGACGAAAAAAGAAAGAGAAGAAATAACCAATTATTTCAAAACTAAAAATGTGCATGTTGAATGGCATTATGTCGATGTGGATGAGAAAACTTGGCAAAAGAATATAAAAGAAAGAAATAAGCGAGTTGAAAAAGGAAATGGTGGCTCAGATTTTTATGTTGATGAAGGGTTGATGAAAAAACTATTGACCATGTTTGAAGAGCCAACAAAAGAAGAAATTGATGTTTGGTATGTTCTCAATAGAAAATAGATTCCTAGTAATAAATTGATTTTGATAATTTGATTTTTTATGTTAAAATAGAAGAAATTAAAATTGAAAAAATATGTTGGCATAATTAAAGAATACGAAAATTTAATTAATAATTAAATAAAAGCGGACTAATAAGTTTTTTAGGGCGAGAAGGGGAGAAAAGATGGAATTTTTGGATGTTTACGACAAAACAGGAAAGTTAACTGGTAAAATTATTGCAAGAGGAGATAAAAACCTAGCAGATGATGAGTTCATAAAACTGGTTGTTGTTTGGCTGAAATGCGGGGATAAATTTTTAATTCAAAAAACCAGCAAGGAAAAAGGCGGAGAGTTTGCTGTTGTTGGAGGACATGTTCCAACAGGAAAAACATCTTTAAATCAAGCAAGCGTTGAACTTGAAGAAGAATTGGGGATTGTGATTGCTGAGGGAAAGTTTAAAACACTCGGTAACATTATTATTCCTCATGCTATTTTCGATGTTTTGTTTTATGAAGATGAAAATCTCGTTAATTACAATTTTACTTTGCAAGAAAGTGAAGTCGAACAGGTGAAATGGCTTACAAAAAAAGAAATTGAGAATTTAATAAGCGAAGGACTATTAAGAAAATCATCTCAATTACATTATGAAAAGTTTATAAAAAACTTAACTATAACGAAGACTACGGCTTTTATAAATGTTTGTAATTTTGAAAATTAGGAGAAAGATATGATAAAAGATGTTATTTTTATTTGTGGGTTAGGCGGTGATGCTGGTATGACTTATGTTGGTGAACTTAAAAAGTTTTATAATTTCTTTGCGATTGAAAGCGTTGTTTAGTATACTGATAAAGAGGTGGAAATGATTAACAAAAAAGTTGATTTTATGGAGGCAAGAAACCAACTGGCCAGCGCGAATGGCGAAGAAATTGTGTTTAAGCATTTTATCAAGAGCAAACGCGGATATATACTTAATTTATTTTTTGGTGAAACTGCGATAAAGTTTTTAACATTGGCTTTAATTAATGCTTTATTTTTTCTCTTTTCATTTTTAATTAGGTCTGACAAAACAGGTTTTTTGATTTTTATTTATTCCTTTTGGGGTTTTCTTGCTTTTTGTTGGCTCGTTCATTTCTTTATTGGCGTCTGGTTTTGGAAGTATTCAAAAAATGTCATTGTGACAAGTGAGGGAATATGGATTATGTTTTATAACACAGGATGGTTTGGTAGGGCTTTTGATGGCAAAAAGCATTTTTTTAGCCCATGTTGGTCACTATATGATTGGTCAGAACTGAAAAATATATCTGAATTTAGCGACAGAATCTCGCGAATGAACAAACTCAAATGTTTCAAAATGCATAGATGGGATGGAATAGAAAAAGTTTATTATTTGCGCGAAGATGATTTCAATAGTCTGTTGTCGTTTGCAAAGGAAAATATGAGAAATCGCAAAAAAAAGAAGCAAGATGAACACTTTAATGGTGTCGAAAAGTTTTTCAAATTTTTAACTGGCGAACGAGATAAAACTTAACAAGTTATGAAACTTTTAAAGTTATAAAATTAAAAAATGCAACTTTTTTCGTAAGAATTAAGAAGAATAAGAAAGAAAAAATTAAATTATCAAGGAGAACATTATGTTTGGTGCAATTATCGGTGACCTTGCTGGTTCAACTTATGAATATCAACAATTCTGTCAATTAAGGCCAGTCAAAAATAAAAAACTTTTAAGGAAAAACAGTTTTTATAGTGACGACACAATTCTCACAATGGCAATCGCTGACGCAATTTTAAGCGGTGAGGATTATGGCAAAAAACTTCGTGAGTATGTGCAAAAATATATTTCATATAAGCCTAATATTAAACCTTATTTTGAAAGAATTTTCTCGCCTGAATTTTATGCTTGGTCGCTAACAAACACTGTTGGCATAAGCGCAGGCAATGGTGCAATGATGAGAATTTCGCCTGTTGGCTTTTTGTTTGATAATGAAGAGGACGTGTTAAAAAATGTTCGCCTTGCGTGCATGACATCTCATAACAGCGAAGAGGCAATTTCAAACGCCACAATAATTGCGCGTGTGATTTTTCTTGCAAGAAAAGGTTTAACAAAGGAAGAAATAAAAAATAAACTAGGTTTAAAATGTCAAAAGCCAAAATTAACACAATTTAATCGCACTTGCAGTGAAACTATTGATGTGGTTTTATGGTCATTTTTCAGCGGAACTTCATTTGAAGATTGTTTGAAAAAGGCAATTTCTTTTGGCGGTGACACTGACACCAATGCTTGCATTGTTGGAAGCATGGCAGAGGCAATGTATGGAATTGATAAAAATCTGAAAGAAAAAGCACTTGAATATTTGCCAGATGAATTTAAAGATATTTTAAAGAAAATCTATAAAATATAGTTTAAATATGGGGTTAAAATAAAAAATCATAGAAATGTCATCTATGATTTTTTCTTTCTTCAAATTCTTTCAAGCCTTGCTCAAAATATTTTTTGCTGTCTGGGTCTAAATAGAAAAGAAGCCCAAAAAGTTCTCCAACATGAACTTTCTCTTCGCTGGCAATATCTTCAAAGGTTTCTTTTGCAAGCGTTATGTTTGTTTCGTTTAAGTGATTTTCGTATTGGATAATTGCTTCAAGTTCACCAATAATGTCAAATCTTGCGTTTTGTGTTGTTTTAAATCTGTTATCAAGATTTGATGTGTCATAAATATTAAAAAGACGCATATTTTCCTCCTCTCTTTTTTGTATGAAATAGAGGCCGAATGTGTGGCAACATTAATAAAAAAATCATTTCAAAAATTCAAGTTCATTTTGCCAAGGTTGAATTTTATATCGCGGATTTGCCGAACTGGTTGACGGAAGAAGAATAACAGGGAGATGACAGTTATAATTTTCAGTGAAAAGAGAAAAGGCAGTTTTTCCATTGCATAAAACTTTTTCAATCTTTGAATTTTTAAAAATATTGTCAAAATCAGATATGACTTTTTGTGACTTTTCCAAAGATATATCAGCTGAGCCAGACAGGTCACTTGAAATTATTACGTCCCAAAGTGCAACTTTGTGTTTTATTAAAAAATCCTTTTTCTTTTGGATATCATCTTCAATTTGCTCCTCAAAAATTTGCGATAACATTTTCCAAAATCTGTTTTGCTTGTTGCCATAATAAAAACCCACTTCACGACTTTTAACGCTTGGAAAACTTCCCAAAATCAAAACTCTTGATTGACTGTCAAAAACTGGTTCAAATCCTTGATGCATGCTTTCCTCCTTAGTTTGTCTTTTTCATGATAATTCTCGCGCGTAAAAAAGTCAAGCGGAAAAGATATAAAATTTCAGTTAATTTTTATTGACTTATATTTATAAAAAGTTGTAGTATTGTTACAAGGAAAAATTATGAGTGAGATATTAAAAGTTAAGTCTTTAACAAAAAAGTTTGGTTCGCTCACAGCAGTCAATGAACTCTCTTTTTCTGTTGAAAGTGGGAAACTCTTTGCATTTTTGGGACAGAATGGTGCTGGAAAAAGCACAACAATCAATATGCTTATTGGCACGCTAGAAAAGGATAGTGGTGATATCATATATAGCGAAAATCAAACTTTCAAACAGTTTAAAGAAAAAATCG
Organism: uncultured Clostridia bacterium; assembly: GCA_948439925.1. GTDB lineage: Bacteria > Bacillota > Clostridia > Christensenellales > UBA1242 > Caccovivens. The sequence continues at coordinate 6,421 of CAOJNR010000023.1, read as the reverse complement.
GCGTTGTTTTTCAAAACAATATTTTTGATGCTAATCTCACAGTTGAAGAAAATATGAAACTTTATGGCAGACTTTATGCCAAAGGCAAGGAAAATGTTAAAGAAAGATATGAAATTCTCGCAAACCTTTTTGAACTTAAAAGCTTTGAAAAGAAAAAGTTTAAACATCTTTCAGGTGGTCAAAAACGAAGAGCGGAAGTTGCAAGGGCACTTTTTAATAGTCCAGAAATTCTCTTTCTTGATGAGCCAACGACGGGCTTAGATCCAAAAACGCGAATTGATGTTTGGAATATTATAAATAAAATCAGAAAAGAAACTGGCATGACAGTTTTTCTGACAACTCATTACATGGAAGAAACAGCCGATGCGGATGAGGTTATGATAATCCACAACGGCAGAAAGATTGCCGAAGGTTCACCATCCGAGTTAAAGGATAAATATTCCTGCGATAAAATTCGAATTGTTCCAAAAAACCAAAAGAAGTTTGAAAAACTTGTTAAAGGTATGAAGTTTTCGCATGTTTCTGATTATTATCAATTTTTATCTAAAAACGTGAACGAAGAAATTGCCTTGCTTGAAAAGTTAAAAGAGGAAATTCAATATTTTGAAGTGCTTCGCGGAAGCATGGACGATGTCTTTTTGAATGCAGTGGGTGAGCAGAAGGAGGGTAAGGTATGAAAAATATTTTGGCGCTCACAAAGAGGAACTGTCTGCTTTTTGTTCGCAATAAAGCAACTTTCTTTTTCTCACTTTTTTCAAGTTTGATTCTTATTGTCCTTTATTTTCTTTTCATAGCCAAACTTTATTCGCAGGGTTTTAACGAAACTGCTGGTTTGGAGCTTTCGAAAAATCAGATCAATGCACTTATTTACACTCAAATGATTATGGGTGTTTTGGTTATCAACTCAGTTTCGCTTTCAACAAGTATGTTCAGTATAATGGCTTATGATATTGAAAAAGGAAAGACTGAATCATTTTTGATAACCAAACTTAAAGGTTGGCAACTTTTGTTTTCTTACCTTATTTCAGCAATTATAATTTCTTTTCTTATCAACCTTTTGATGTTTATAATTTCAACTATTATTATTGGCATTGTGACGGGCTTTTGGCTGGGAGCAGGTGCTTTCTTCCTTGTTGTTTGCGTTATGATTTTGACGACTCTTGTGAGTTGCGCAATCATGCTTCTTATCACAACTATTGCACGTTCTTCGTCTGCGATTGGTGTGATAAATGGAATTGTTGGCACCGTTATTGGCTTTCTCTGTGGCATATACATGCCTTATTCAAATCTGGGAACAGGTGCAAAATATCTGGCATCATTTATTCCTTTCACACATTTAACAATTTGGCTTAAACAAATTGTGCTTGGCAATGCATTTTATCAGTTTGCTGTGCCAGAAGAAATTTCATCGCAGATGTCAGATTTATGGTTCTCAGCGGGGAATATTGGCTTTTGTGGCCTTAACGTTCCGCTTTGGGCTATGATTCTTTTGTCTTGTCTGTTTGCTGTTGGATGTTTTATTCTTGCATATTTCCTGCTTCGTAAAAGAATTTTGACAAAGAAAGTTAAAGTCAAAAAAATAAAGAAAGAAGCTTAATTTTATCGTTTAAAAATCAAAAAAAACAGTGAAAAATCACTGTTTTTATTTTGAAACTTTTTACCAATCATAAACATCATGCGTGTGAGATTTGATATCGTCATAATAAGCAAAGTATTTATTTTTAAAATCTTTGGTCTGTGCATCAGATCTTTTTTGCTCTTCTTTTTCTATTTTCTTTTTTGGTGTTGCAATTTTTGTTTCCTGTTTTTCTTTTTTATCGCAAAAAAAGTTCAAAATATCTGAGTAGACTTTTTTGTTGTCTTTTTCATTTATGATTTCATGACGCATGTCAGGATAGTCAATGTAGGATATATTTTCAAAGCCTGCTTTTTTGAGTGTGTCGCGAGAGTCTTTTGCGCCTTTTTCTCCGCCAGTGCAAGCGTCGTCATATCCACGAAGCATAAGGAATTGAAGGCTTTTGTTGACATCTTTATAAAGCTTTGGCTGGTGCATCATTTTCACAAGATGAAAAAGGTCTGAAAAAGCTGAACAAGAGAATCCAAATCCACAGTATTCATCAGCAAGATATTTTTCAACAGTTTTTTCATTTGCGCATACCCAGTCGACGTCAGTCTTTGGATTTTTGATTGCTTTATTGAACTCTCCAACGCCTAAACTCTGAATGACTTTTGATTTATATTTTGCGCCAAAGAAGAATTTGACAAAATTTGCAAAGAAAATTCCAAAAGAACAAGCGCTTTGATAATTGGGATATCCTGACAATATGACTTTGCTATATTTCTCTGATTCAGTTTGAAGAAGAACGCGGGTGATAATCGTTCCCATTGAGTGCGCAAAAATATACACAGGAAGCTTTGGAAATTTTTCTTTTATAAAACTTGTGACAGCCTTTTGGTCGTCAATGAGCGCAAGATAACCCTTTTTCTTTTTGAAAAAACCCAGGTCTTCTTTTTTGACAGTGTAGCCATGCCCACGCATATCACTGCTGACAACACTGAGCCCTGCATCGTTTAAAATTTTTGCAAGCTCTTCATAGCGCTCTTGATGTTCTTCCATGCCATGCACAATTTGAACAACAGCTTTTGCATTTTTTACCTCAAAAACATGAACGCTGAGATTGTAACCATCAGCTGAATTTATTGTTAATTTTTCCATATTTGCTCCTTATATAAAGTATAATATCACTTTTTTTAAAGTTTTTCAATCAAAATCAGTATTTGTTTATATTCATTAAAATTTGCAAAATAAAATAAAAATCACCAAAAAATATTGAAAAATGCAATTAAAAAGCTCAAAATTTCTTATATTTTTATAAAAACCTATTGATTTTTGTGATAAAATAGGTTATCCTTATATCAGCATTAAATCACCTCATTCACTTTTGTTTGAGGTTTTTGGAGGGGTAAATGATTACAAGTATTATCACAATTTTGTTTTGTCTTGTGCCTTTTATTATGTTTACGCAACCTGCGCTCATGATTTATGGCAGTGAAAACAATGTTATAATTGAACTTTTGAAAAAATTGGGGCTTGATGGTCGAGTGAGCGGATATGAACTTATAAAGTTTGAAGAAGGTCAAAGCGTATATCTGACTGTTGCGTCAGTCTTTATGATTTTGACACTTGTTTTTGCAGGCCTTACAATGTTTTCAAGCATTATCAATTTCTTCTTGAAAGATAAGAGTAAAGCTAACGGCGTGAGTGGTAAGGTTGTTGGTCTGTTCTATTTCCTCTCTGCAATCGTTGCTGGTGTGATGCTTGCGCTCTATGCAGACAGCCTTGGCATTTCTTCGGAAGAACTCAAAATTATCTACACTGTTGGCTGGGGAATGCTTGCAGTTATGGGTAGTTCACTTTTCGCTCTTATCTTTGCGCCTATGGGCAGAAAGAGAAGAAAATAGACTGACTTTTATTGAAAAATAAATCAATTTTAAAACGGGAAAATATCCCGTTTTTTTGTTGCTTTGTTTGGTAAAAACGCACGAATTGAGTATAATATAATTATTACAAAAACCTTTCCGTTTGCATAGCCTTGGATATATGTGATAAACTTTAACTTTGAATAAGGTTAGTTGATAAAAAAGTGACTAAGTCACACGCGGAAACAATGCAAAAATTTGAGTTTTATGTCGGATTTAGTTGACGCGGAGGGGGGGACTTTGAGGTATAATATTTTTGAAAAGGTGGGCGTATGAAAAAGTTAATTGGAATCATCTCTTGCGTTGTAACACTCGGACTATGTTTGAGTGCTGTTTTTATTTGGAATGGAAAGGGTGGCAAGGCTGATGAAAACGCTGAAACGCCTGTTGTGATAACGCCAACTTCAAACACACACTGGCTTGAAGATTCATCCTTTTATAAAACAACTTTTGAAGGTGACGGAAGCGAAACCAACCCATACATAATCTCGTCCGCAGAAGAGCTTGCTGGACTTGCCTATAATGTTAATAATGGCGAAAACTACTCAGATAAATACTTTATGCAAACAGAAAACATTGATCTTGGCACGCACTATTGGGTGCCTATTGGATTGCAATATGTGATTGATATGGGTGGCAATAATTTGGAGTCAAATTTTGATATAACAAATTATATCAATATTCAATTCAGAGGCAACTATGACGGAAACAATAAAACAGTTTCACATATGTTTATGCCAAGCTTGACAAAGTCAGATCCAAACTATTGTCCTAGCTATCCTGTTCATGAAGCGATTTATTTTGGTGGACTGTTTGGTTGTGTTCAATATTCAACAATAGAAAATGTTAATGTTGCTGATTCTTTTATTCCAATATCAAATTTTGCTGGCAGTGTGGCAGGTTTGGCAAGTGAATCAATTTTTCAAAATTGCTCAGCCAGATCAAGTGTATTAGCGACTCTCTCATCTGAGGACTTCTATGGAGTTGTGGGGATGAACGCCGGTGGAATAGTCGGTGGCTGTGATGATTATTTCACAAGAATTTATAACTGTTCAAGTTCAGTTGTTGTTGCATCTGTTATGGGTTGTGCAGGCGGAATAGTTGGAATATCAGTCGGTGACCTTGAACTTAAAAATTGTGAAAATAGTGGAAATATTATAACAGAGCTTTCATTCGCAGGCGGTGGTATCATTGGATGTGCCAGAAGTGAGGAAGCAACTGTTGGACAAAATAAAGTCAAAATTCATAATTGCAAAAACCGTGGAAGTATTTTTGGTTCTGTTCTTACAGATGATTTTTGCGGAGGTGGAATCGCGGGTATATGCGACGGCGATATCTACTACTGCCAAAATTATGGTGTGGTAAGTTATAAAAATAATGCTGACGAAAGCTCTTGGATTTCTTACAGTGGAGATAGAAGTCTTGGCGGAATCGCAGGTGAGGCGTCAAACATTCGTTCATGCCTGAACAATGGTGCTTTTGATATTGATGTCAATTATGAAAGCAGTAAAGTTAACGAAGTCCTCACAATCGGTGGAATAGTTGCTCGCGGTTTTAAACCTATTAGCAACTCAACTTCGTCAAGTTCAACAAGAACAATAACAATTCGTGACTCTTTCAACAGAGTATCAATCTCTTCGGCTAAAAATGTTGCTGGAATTATCGCTGTGAATGAAGGCTCAAAACTTTATAACTGCTATAACACTGGCACGCTTGAAAACCGAGATAACGGAACGGCGCAAGGCATTGGCGGAGCTGAAACTGTCAACTCTTTCAATATCGGTCAAGTCACAAGTCCAAACGGAACAGCAAAAGCGGTTAGCACGGATGCCTCAACAAAGTGTCATTATCCAGCAAACAGCAATATGTCTGACAGCTATGCAAGCACATATTATTCTTTGGAATCATCTGCGAAATCGATTGGTTTTTATACAGCATCGTATAATTGGTCAGATATTTCACCTTGGGATAGCTCAGTTTGGAAACTTTCTGAAAGTGAAAATGATGGTTATCCTGTTCAAAATTACATTCCAGAACCAGACAGTGATGAGCCAATGATGAAAGGCGTTTGGGAAGATGTGCAAGATTCAAACTTTGAAGGCGAGGGCACAGAAGAGAGTCCATACCTTATCAAAACACCTGAGCAACTTGCTGGACTTGCGCATTACATAAACACCAATCAAAATATTAATATTGAGAATGGACAAGCTTTATATCCTTATTTTGCGCTTGACAATGACATTGATATGTCAGGAAGATATTGGTCTTCAATCGGCGGATTAGGCGTTGGAGAAAATAACTCAGGACAACTTGCATGCTTTACAGGAACTTTTGATGGCAGAGGCCATACAATTTCAGGGCTTAAAATGCAAAATGGAATACTGTTGAAAACAGAGTGGGCTGATGGTGGACTCTTTGGCGTGACTTATGGTGCAACAATCAAAAATGTCACACTTAAAAATTCCCAAGTTTTTGGCGGTGGAATTGTTAACTTTTTGATTTTAACCGAAACCGTAGAAACACAAATTCTGAATTGCCATAATTATGCTTCTGTCACATCAGGTAATGGTCAGACAATGTTTGGCTATTCAGGTGGAATTGTTTCAGCAATTCTTGATATGGGCGTTGAAGGCGAACTTAAAGATGTTTTGATTGAAGACTGCTCAAATCACGGAAATATCATAAGTCTAACTGGCGCCATGGCTAACAATCAATATATAAATGCAGGCGTAATTTTGGGATTTTATGATGTTAGTAGCTCTTATGTAAACTTGCCAGTTGTAAAAATAAACAGATGCTATAATGAAGGTTATATTGAAGGAGAAACAGCAGTTGGTATTGCTTTCGCGGAAGACAAAGTTTATTTATCAAACTGCTATAATAAAGGAACTTTAAAAGGCTTGGGCGTATGTGGTATTGCTTATGCTGGCACTGTCATTAA
>CAOJNR010000022.1 GCA_948439925.1 uncultured Clostridia bacterium | reverse complement strand
GAAGTTTTTTAGACCAAGTCTTCTTCATTTGTGTTGGTATTGATTTTATTTTGATAAGTTTTTAAATCATTATCTTAACTCATAATTAAGTTTATATCACTGGTTCTCATATATTTGGTTTGTTATTTTAGAATTTACATATTCTGTCAATGAGATTTCTTTATCCGCAGTCCATCTAAGCCTTTTATCAAAAATTGAATTTGGCTTATATTCTGTATATAAAGGATTTTCGGCAACTTTTATCGATTCTTCGTCAGCTCTGAAAATACCTCTGACCAATCTTCCACCATTGCGATCTAGTTCAATTACAACTAAATGTCTAGGTGATTGAACCTTATTATTTTTAAAAAGCTCAGATTTGAATCTTCTATGTATATATTTCCAAGAGTTTTCAATCTCAGGATAAATGCTAACATAACTATTGTCATTGTTGTATGATATATTACTTGTCAGTTCTAACCAATCTATGTTGGAGAAGTCTCTATTGTCAGAACTTATTGGTTTGTTTAAAAAAACTATATTTGGATGACATATTATAATTGTGTGTCCGGAATCATAAACCGCAAGCATATCTTCCATTATGCGAAGTGATTCATCGCTCCAATTTTTTCCATCAAAATGTAAATCTTTAAAAATTAATTCTTGTTTCATAATCTCTCCTTGAATTTATGATATCACAAAAGTTTTGTTTTGTCAATAATAAAATTTATTTTATATCTCCTCTTAAAGCACCGACAAACCGCCAACGCAGTGCGGTTTCGCTTGGTCGGTGACGCGAGAAACAGACGTTAAACTCTCAGAAATTTTTAAATAAAAAAATCAGACTAATAATTTCTGATTTTCAAGAAAGCTAAGAAAAAATAGAGAAATTCTCTGTTTCAAATAAGGTGGTAGCTTCTAGGGGAATCGAACCCCTGATTCCGCCGTGAGAGGGCGGCGTCTTAACCTCTTGACCAAGAAGCCATATTTTTTTATTTTATTGGCATAATGCGCTCAACTGGTATTATATTATCAAATTCTAATGCAAAAATCAAGTCATTTTGCATTATTTTTTTATCTTTCGGCATTTTTTATTTTTTGTGAGGAAAAAATTAATTAAAAAACCACGTTTAGTTTGTTTTTTGAATAAAAATTGGTATAATTAATTCTAGGAGAAAATCATGTTTAAGTTAGGCAGGAAGAAGATTAAAGTTGGAATTGCTTTTGGCGGTGGTGGAGCGAGAGGCTTTACTCATCTTGGCGCAATCAAAGCGTTTGAAGAATTTGGGATTAAGTTTGACTATGTTGCAGGCACAAGCGCTGGCAGTTTGGTTGGCGCTTTTTACAGCGCAGGATATTCTTTTAAAGAAATGTATGAAGTCGCGACATCTTTTAGGGTTAAAGACATCAGGAAAAATGTCATTCCGCTCACGCCTTCACGCCTTGATGGTCTTGAAGAAATCATTAAAGATAAACTTGGCGACATCAACATTGAAGATTTGCCAATTCCATACTCGGCTGTTGCGGTTGACATAAAATCGACAAAGGAGGTGTGCCTCTCAAAAGGCAATCTTGCAAAAGCAATATGTGGAAGTTGTGCAGTTCCAGCAGTTTTTCACCCAGTTGTTTTTGACAATATGCTTCTTTGTGATGGTGGACTGCAAAACACCATTCCAGCGGACATTCCAAGACATTATGGATGTGATTATGTTGTCAGTGTTGACGTTAATAAGTCCCGAACTTATGGAACTGAGAGTAGCAAATTTTTGGATGTTGTTATGTGCTCAATCCGCATACTGATGAAGAGCAATGCTGTGCGCGGATATGTTTATTCCGATGTGGTTGTTGCACCAGAAACCAAGCGCTTTAAAGCAAACAAAGCTGAGGGGATTGATGAGATGATTGAGGAAGGCTATAAAGCAACGATTGATGCAATGCCACAAATCATCGCTTTATTCAATCATGCAAAAAAGAAAAAACTTCCTAAAATCAAAAGTGAAGTTAAGTTCGTAGATTAATAGTATAGCGAATAAAATGCTTAAAGCTTATAAAAGATAAAAGCGTTATAAAATAAAATTGAACAAAGGAAAAATATGGCGAAGAGAAAACACAAAGCTTCAATGAGCACAGAAGAACTGCTTATAAGACTGGGCATTTCAGCGATAATTATTATCCTTACATGTCTTGCTTTTTTCTTGTGCGGTGGACTGACATTGTTTCAAAGATATTCGCCAAAGGAAACAGTTTACTCGCAAAATTTTGAGGTGCATTTTATTAATGTTGGACAGGGCGATTCAACACTTATTTATTTTCCTGACGGCAAGACTATGCTGGTTGATTGTGGTGAAAGAAGCGAGGCGGACGGACTTGTTGGCTACCTTACAGAAGTTTTTAAAAGCCATAATATTGATGCGATTGACTACCTCATCTTCACTCATCAAGACAGTGACCATATTGGTGGTGGCGAGAAAGTTTTAAGTTCTTTTCAAGTTAACAATGTTTACAGACCTATGCAATACTCAAAGTTTGAAGTAAATCAAGAGGGCTTTGTCAACAATAACAATTATGCAGTTTCAGATTCGGCGACATATTCAAAGGCAATCGAGGCTGTTTATAATGAGCCAAATTGCGATATATTTTTCACTCAGGCAGGAGAGAAAATTTCGGGCGCAAATTATGAGATGGAATTTTTGACGCCGTTATCTGTTTCTGCAAGTCTTGAAAACAACAATTATAGTCCACTTATTATGATTGAATATAATGGTGCAAAATTTCTTCTCACAGGTGATGCTGAAAGCAAGGTTGAAAGTGAGGCTGTGGCAAAGTATGGCGACTATCTCAAAGCAGACGTTTACAAGGTGGGGCACCACGGCTCAAACACTTCGTCAAGTGCAAAATTTCTGAACGAAGTTTTGCCAGAGTATGCAGTTGTTTCGGCGGGTAAAAATAACAAATATGGTCACCCAACCCAGACAGTTTTGAACAGACTTCAAAATGTCGGAGCCGAAGTTTTGACCACTATTGAGCTCGGAACAATCATTATGTCAGTTGATGCAAAAGGAAAAATTATATTATTGTCGCACAACACGCCAAAGTATGATGTCACAATAGTGCTTGCTGTTGGAATAATCCTCCTTCTTTTGACATGGGGACTTATGAGAAACAGAAAAAGTGGAAATAAAGATAATATTGAAGAAATAGACGTGAAAACTGTGAAAAAAGCGTTAAAAACAGTTAAAAAAACAAAAAAGAGGTGATAAAGAAGCTGTTTTGGCTTAAAACTAGGATTTTTTTTGGGACAAAAAATTGCAGAATATTTGTTTATCCTCGAATTTTGTTGTTAAATAAGTTTGGTATTCTTCAATTTTATGGTATGATATAGTTATGAAAGAAAAAATTCAAAATATTGTTTTAATCTCTTTGGATTCATGCTTTGTCAAGAATGTTTCGCAAATTCTTGCATCTATGCTTGATGTCCACTTTGCTGATTGCAAAGAACTTGTTGAATATGATCTGATTGATAGTGGAACTATTCTCAAAAACTGCGGAATAGATTATCTCAAAGAGCGAGAAGGTGATGCTCTTAAAAGGGCACTTGATTTTGAAAATACCATTCTCAGTTGCGATTATGATTTATTCAAAAACAATAAAAGATTGTTTTCAAAAAACCTTGTCTGTTATTTAAAACTTCCACAAAAAGACATTGGCGAGAAGGATGTTATAAATCAGTTGGCCTTTCTTTCCCATGATGAATTTCTTGAAAAGAATTGTGATAAAGTTTGCACGCTTAAAGGAAAAAGTGCTAAACAGGCTGTAAAAAAAACTATGGAGGCGTTAGAAGAGTATTATGAAAATTAGTGAAAAAACTTTAAATTATGTTAAGTCAATAACAGCCCAAACAATTTCAAATGCTGGCTCTGGGCATATGGGTGCTTCTCTTGGTATGTCAGCTTTCATGCTTGCATTATTCAAGGACCACTACAATTTTGACATTTCTGACACTGATTTTATGAATCGCGACAGACTTGTTCTTTCAGCTGGTCACGCTTGTCCTGTTTATTACACACTTCTTTCACTTTTTGGTTTTGATGTCACATTGCAAGATTTGAAATCTTATCGTAAACTCGGCTCTCGCACGCCAGGACATCCTGAATATAACATCACCGATGGAGTGGAATGTTCAACTGGTCCGCTCGGTCAAGGCGTGGCAAACGCTGTTGGTATGGCGCTTGGTCAAAGCTTGCTTGCAGAAAGATTCAATTCAGTTGGTTTTCCAATTATTGACAACTTCACCTATTGCGTTGCAAGTGACGGCGACCTTATGGAAGGTGTTGCAATGGAGGCTTGCTCACTTGCAGGAACAATGAATCTCAAAAAGCTTATTATCCTTTATGATAGCAATGACGTGACGATTGACGGAAGTCTTTCATTCAGCAACAAGGAAAACATTGCAAAGAAATTTAAGGCAATGGGCTTCAATGTAATAAAGGTCAATAAAGGCAATGACCTTTCTGCTTGTTCGCGCGCAATCGGTATGGCGAAAAAGTCAGACAAGCCAGTGCTTATTATTTTCAAAACCACCATTGGAATAGGAACTGCGAAAGAGGGGACTTCGCTTATCCATAGCGGTGCACTTAAAGAAAAAGAACTTCAAGAGTTTAACGAAAAACTTGGCGTGTTTGAAAAATTTTATATTCCAAGCGATGTGAGAGATTATTGCATGGCGTCAACAAGACGTGGAAAACTCAACCATGAGAAATGGAATCAAGACCTTGCGGTTTATTCAAATTCAAACCCTGATCTTTATAAACAATTCGTGTCATTTTTTGACCGCAAGAAAGTTGATATGGACAAGATCGCCAAGAATGCATACAAGCTTGAAGGTATGAGTGGACGCGATTTTAACAGTGCTGTGCTTGCAGACATAAGTGAGAAACTTTTGCAAGTTGTTGGCGGAAGCGCTGACGTTGGCCTTTCAACAAAAACCAATCTTGAAAATGTTGGAAGATATCAAGCGCAGAATAGGCGAGGCAGAAACTTGTCCTTTGGTGTGCGTGAACATGCAATGGCTGGCATTTGCAATGGAGTTGCTCTTTATGAAGATTTTATGCCATACTGCTCAACATTTCTTGCATTTTCAAACTATATGCTTCCAGCAATACGCATGGCAGACATGATGAAACTTAATGTGCTCTATCTTTTCACACATGACAGCATTTATGTTGGAGAGGACGGTCAATCACATCAACCTGTTGAACAACTTGGTCAGCTTAGGCTTATAAACGGACTCAAAGTTTTCAGACCTTGTGACGCTAATGAACTTATTAGTGCATATAAATACGCTATTGACGCTCATGGACCTTGCGCAATAGTGCTTTCAAGACAACCTATTCCTGTAACGCTTAACACAAGTGTCAAGGATGCAAGTCAGGGTGGATATGTTGTGACTAAGCCTAAAAAGAGTGCACAAGTTGTTATCTATGCAACAGGCAGTGAAGTTCCGCTTGCCCAAGCTGTTGCAAAAGAAATCGAAAAGAAGTTTGATGTAAGTGTGGTTTCCATGCCTTGTCTTGAATTATTTGAAGAGCAGTCAAGCTTATATAAAAATAAAGTGCTTCAAAAAGAGGCTAAACTTAGAGTTGCAATCGAAGCGTCAAATGATAATATTTGGCATAAATATCTTCGCGAAGAAGATCTCTATGTGGGCGTGAATAATTATATGTCAAGCGGAAAAGGCGAAGAAGTCTATGCAAGAGCAGGATTCAGTGCCAAAGAAATTGCACGTAAAATTTTGCGCCAAATGGAAAAATCTAAGTAAACAAAATTTGACAAGAAAGGAATTATTCTTACATTTATTTTGTGTCACAAAAAAATCACCTGCTGTATACTTAATATATAGAGGTGATTTTTATGTTATCTAAGAAATCCATTGTTTTGACAGGCAAGGCAAACTCAAAGCAAAAAGCAGTTTTGTCTATGGAATGTGACGGGCAAATGCTCAGTGGCAGGGTGAGGCTATATAATTTTTCGAGTGAACCGTGTGGGATAATAAGTTTAGGACTTTATGATGATGGCAAAGTCACAAAAGCAGGCTTAACCAAAACTTCATCTATGCTTTTTTCTTTCGCAACTGGACTTGACAAAATTCCTGCCAAGTTTTCTTGTGCGCTTGTCAATTTTGTTGATGGTGAGCCAACGCCTCTCCTTTATGGCACAAGCGAAGGGCAGTCAGACCAAGAAGAAATCTTTGCTAGCGTGATAAATTCAATCAAGGGCACAAACTCAATGAAAGAGGTTGAGGAGGTTTTGGATGAATATGGGATAGACTATGACGACGAAGAGAAGGCAGAAATTGATAATACTATTGAAGAAGAGTTTGCCAAACTTGAAAAAGAAGATTTGGCAAAAGATAATGACTTCGAGTGTGATAAGTGCAAAAATTGCAAATATAAAAAGTTCTATCTTTCTCATAGTGCAAGCATAAAGTCTTTGTCTGATAATGAAGAACTTGAAATCAAAGAGAATGAATTTGAAGAGAATGTAAGCTTTTATAGCCAAATAAAAGATCAAGTGGAAAAACTTTTTGCAGAAAATAAAACAGAAGATTATCTTCAAGAGCTTATTCCAAATTCAAAATGGGTGAAGGTTGAACTGGACGACGGAAATGACTATTATGTCTTTGGTCTGATTTATGAAAACGACAAACTGAAATATGTTTGTTACGGCGTCCCTGGCGTATTTCAAAAAAATCCACCAAGAGAGCTTTCAGGCTATCCAGTTTGGTTTCCGCTTGACAGCGATAGGCGCGATGGTTTTGGCTATTGGCTGACCTATCAAGATGCAAGCACTGGCGAAAGCATCAAAGCAATAGTTGAATAAGGAAAGTAAACTTTTTATATTGTAATATATTAGAATATCGGCAACATTCATTTATTTTACTAACATAAGTAAATAAAATTAAGAATAACATTTAAGAAAGGGGAGAAAACATGGAAATCCTTTCGATCGTTATTCTTATTTTTATGTCACTCATTTTGGTGTGGCTTTTTGCATATTTGATGATTGGCTTAATTTGTTTTAAAGTTTCGCTTGCGCGCAAAGGCACTATCAAAGAAGGCATCAAAAAATCACGACGAGCAAAAAGAAAAAGCAAGCGTCAGATTGAAGATTACACTTGGTGGGATAAGCTCAATCCGCAAGAGGTTTGGATAGAAAATGATGGGCTCAAACTTTATGGTCATTTTGTGGAGAGAGATTCATGCAAAGTGGCATTGCTTGTTCATGGTTATGGCAGTTACTGGAAGGAAATGTCTGACTATGCTCAATTTCTAACCAAACGTGGTTTCAGTGTGCTTGCGATTGAATGTCGCGGACATGGTAAAAGCGAAGGCGATATGGTCGGAATGGGCTGGCTTGATCGAAAAGACATCCTCAAATGGATTGACTTTTTGGTTGAGAAAAGACGCGATGCAAAAATTTTATTGTTTGGTGTGTCAATGGGCGCAAGTGCAGTCTGTATGACGCTTGGCGAAAAATTGCCTTCAAATGTGGTCTGTGCCATTGAAGACTGTGGTTATGACAATGTGTATAAACAGTTTTCCTATGTCTATCACAGGGCAACTCTTTTGCCACCAACGCTTCTTATGAAAATTTTTAATAGCTACACTAAACGCGCAAAAAATTTCAATATGAAAGAAGCAGATGCAGTCAAGCAACTTAAAAAATCGACACTGCCAGTTTTGTTTATTCATGGCGGTAAGGATAATTTTGTTCCAACAGAAATGGTCTTTTCTCTTGCAGACGCTTTGCCACCAACACGCAAAGAAATGTATGTTTGCGAGGATGCTCAACATGCAAAGAGCTATCAAACAGACCCAATAACTTATGAGCGTAAGGTAGACCACTTTTTGAATAGGTTTTTCTATTAATTTACAAATAAGTTATATTAAAATAATATCTATTTTTGTTTGTGTTTTTTAAGTTTTTATTTAATAAAAAAGTCCAGATTTTGTCTGAACTTTTTTTTAAATTTAATTTCAGCTATTAGCTCTCAGATTGGTCTTTAAGCGAATGATATCTTTCAACTGCTTCTTGCTTTTGCTTTTCAAGAAGTTCGTCGCCAAAATGTTCAAGGGTGATTTGATAACGTCTTTCACCTTTGAGGAAATCAAAGTATCCTTCCTCATTGAGCTGGCTGTCGAGATAAAGTTTTCGCTCAGTTGGATTATAGCGATAGAGTGGGAAATAACCACAATCAACCGCTTTTTTCATTTCGCTTGTCAGATTTGAAAGGTCAAAGCCTTGATTGATGCAGGTTGAGTAGGCGATAATGATTGACACTCCATCATATTTTTCTGCCTCTTTGAAAGCCTTTATACACTGGTTCATGTTGGCACCGATTGCCACTTGTGCGACATAGACATTCTTGTAGGCGAGTGCAATTTGTCCAAGGTTTTTCTTGTGAGTGCGCTTTGAGTTTTCGGCAAGCTTGACATTTGAACCGATAGGAGTTGACTTGCTTGCTTGTCCGCCTGTGTTTGAATAGGTTTCATTGTCAAGCACCAAGATATTGACATTTTCGCCACTTGCAAGAATATGGTCAAGTCCGCCAAAGCCTATGTCATATGCCCAGCCGTCACCGCCAATAATCCAAGTTGTTTTATTTTTGTTTTTTGTGAAATCGTTGCCAAGTTTCATGCCAAGGCCAAACTCAGCATTATCTTCAAACAAACTGTTTGCCCATTTGATACCATTTCCATTCTCGTCTTTAACAAGTGGACAAGCGCCGAAAGTTCCTGAGTATATGCTTGAACATCCAGTTGCGTTTGCAATAACCATTCTTTCTTTAAAGAGGGTGGAAGCAAGTTTGATATATGGTGTTTCGCCACAGCCAGCGCACGCGCCAGGAAATTCAAAATATGGTCTTTCAAACTGCAAGCCTTTTGGAAAATCGGTTGAAAATAGAGTTTGTTTAATTTGTTTGATTTCAAGAGAATTTGCGTAATTAACTTTTTCTTCTTCAATAATTTCGCTTGCGTCAACCATTTCAAGAGCTTTTTTGAGCGCTGGACAGGTCTTTGAACAAACTCCGCAACCAGTGCAGTCCTCAGGCGAAAGTTGAATTTTGAACATTGCATCCTTGATGCCAAGAGCATTTGCAAAGCCTTCTTCCTTTGCCTCTGTGAGAATTGCTCTAAGCGCTGAGTGAGGGCAGGCGAGCACACATTGACCACATTGGATACAATTTTCTTTTATCCATTTTGGAAGCATGCTTGCAATTCCGCGTTTTTCAAACTTTGATGTGCCGATTGGAGCTTTTTCGTCGATCAGCTCGGCAGGAATGAGATTGCCTTGCATTGACGCGATTGGCTTCATGATATTGTTATAGAACTCATCATCCTTCTCTCTTGGCGCAGGGTAGTCCTTGCCAACAAGCGAAGGAACATTCACTTCTTCGGCACTGTTTAAAGAAAGTTCCATTGCGTTAAGGTTTTTGTTTATCACGCTTTCACCTTTTCTTGCAAAGATTTTTGTGATAGACTTTTTCATTTCGCTCACAAACTTGTCAGTGCTTAAAATATCACTTGTTTTAAACAATGCAGTTTGCATAACAATATTTATCTTTTCCCCAAGTCCACATTCCTTGGCAATTTTGTGACCATTGATGACAAAGAGTTTTGCATTTTTCTCTTTGAGAGTTTGAACATATTTTTTAGGCAAAACTTTTCCAATTTCATCAGCTGAAAAGATTGAGTTTATGAGAACCTTTCCACCCATTTTTAGACCGTCGAGGCAGTCATATCTGTGAACGAAGGAGAAATTGTTGATTGAAATGAAATCAGCTTCTTGAAGAAGATATGAGCTTTTGATTTCGTTATCACTAAGTCTTAAATGTGATATCGTCAAACTTCCTGACTTTTTGGAATCGTATTCAAAATAGCCTTGAACATATTTATCAGTCTGTTCGCCTAAAATCTGAATAGTTGACTTTGATGCTGAAACTGAGCCGTCAGAGCCAAGACCAAAAATTTTGATTTGTGTGCAGTTGTTTTGAAGGGTGTAATCCTTAACATTCAACACTTTGATTTTGTTTTCATTTGTATGAATGCCTACTGCAAAATTATCAAGTTTTTCTCCTGACAAATTTTCATACACTGCATTAACGCACGCTGGCGTGAAATCTTTTCCGCCCAAGCCATAGCGCCCGCTTATGACCTTAACTTTTCTGTCGTTTTGATTAAGCGTGGCGATAACATCAAGGGTGAGTGGGTTGAGCGCGCCAACTTCTTTGACGCGTTCAAGAACGCAGATATTTTTGCAAGAAAGTGGAAGAACTTTCAAAAACTCTTCGCTATAAAATGGTCTGAAAACTCTGACCTTAATAAGTCCGATTTTTTTGTCACTGTTTGTATTTAAATATTCCTCAATAGTGTTGCAAGATGAGCCCATAGCGACAACAACATTTTCTGCATCAGGATGACCATAATATTCAAAAAAGTTATACTTTCTGCCAGTTTTTTCGTTAAAATACTCAAAAATTTGAGAAATTATTTCTTTTAAACCGCTTAGATGACGCTCAGTTGTGTTTTCTCGACCTTGAAAAAATACGTCAGGATTTTGAGCTGTTCCATATTGATTTGTGTCGTTTTCATATTTATTTTTATTGGCTTTTATTTTGTCAATAAAAGGCAAATAGATTTCATTTTCAAGTGGGGTGATTTTTTGAATTTCGTGAGATGTGCGGAATCCATCAAAAAATTGCATTGTTGCTACGCCACCACTTAGGCTTACTGCATGAGATATAAATGCTATATCCTGTGCCTCTTGTGGAGAGTTTGAAACAAGCATATTAAAACCAGTCATTCTTGTTGCCATCACATCGGAGTGATCGCAGAAAATGTTAAGGGCGTGTGTTGCCACGCTTCGCGCTGAAACATGAATAACGGCTGGCAAGTTTTCGCCTGCCATTTTGAACATGTTTGGAATCATAAGAAGAAGACCTTGGCTTGATGTGAATGTGCAGGAAGTTGCGCCTGAAAGAAGAGCGCCGTGCATTGTTCCGCTCACGCCTGCTTCTGATTGCATTTCAATAGTTTTGACCTCTTCACCCAAAATGTTTTTCTTGCCTTTTGCACTGAGCGCTGAGGCTTGTTCTGCCATGGGCGTTGAAGGGGTGATTGGAAAAATTGGGATAACTTCGCTGAAATTGAAGGCAACTTCGCCAACGATTTTTGCGCCGTCTGTGATAATTTGTTTCATATATACCTCGATGTAAAAATTTTTAACACTCTTAGTATATATTTTTTTGTTTTTTTAGTCAAATTAAAGTGGCTTTTTGCTTGAAAAAATTGCTCAGATTTTATATAATAATTCTATGAAAAGAATTCTTTTAACTATTT
>CAOJNR010000021.1 GCA_948439925.1 uncultured Clostridia bacterium | reverse complement strand
ATTGATTTCTTTGCAATAGCCTTGACAGCCTCTTCTGAAAACTCAATTTCAATTCCGTCCATTTTGAACATAAGTTTATATTGTTTCACAATCGAATTTTTAGGCTCGGTCAAAATATGGACAAGTGCTTGTTCGTCGAGGTTATCAAGACCAACCATAACTGGCAGACGACCAACAAACTCAGGAATAAGACCAAACTTGATTAAGTCATCAGGCTGAATTTCTTTAAAAAATCCGCTTATTTCCTTTTCTTCGTCATTCTTTATTTGAGCGTTAAATCCAAGAGTTGTGTTTTCCTTTCTGCTTTCAACAATTTTGTCAAGCCCAACAAATGCACCACCGCAAATAAACAAAATATTTGTTGTGTCGATTTGAAGCATCTCTTGATGCGGATGCTTTCTTCCACCTTGTGGTGGAACTGATGCAACTGTGCTTTCAATAATTTTGAGAAGTGCTTGTTGAACACCCTCGCCAGCCACATCCCTTGTAATTGAAACGTTTTGAGTTTTTTTGGCAATCTTATCGATTTCGTCGATATAGATAATTCCGCGCTGAGCTTTTGCAATGTCATAATCAGCGTTTTGGATAAGTTTCAAAAGAATATTCTCAACATCATCACCGACATAACCTGCCTCAGTCAAAGTTGTTGCATCCGCTGTTGCGAAAGGAACTTTGAGAATTCTTGCAAGGGTTTTTGCAAGAAGAGTTTTTCCTGTTCCAGTTGGCCCAATCATGAGGATATTGCTTTTTTCAAGTTCAACATCATCCTCATTTTTTGTTCCGCCGAAATTGTAATTAAGTCGTTTATAGTGATTATACACAGCAACTGCAAGAATCTTTTTTGCATCGTCTTGGCCAATAATATATTCATCAAGTTTTGCCTTTATCTCTTGTGGAGTTGGAAGTTCAATATTTTCAAAGTTTGAACTTTTGTCAACTTCGCTCATAATGTCTTTGCATATTGCCACACATTCGTCGCAAATATAACTATCACCGCTTGGGCTGGCAATAAGTTTTTTTGCATCTTTCTGAGCCTTACCACAAAATGAGCATTTATAATCAATTCCGTCCACTTAAAAAGCCTCCTTAAAATTTTTACTTTTTTATTTAAGAATTTCCTTTGTGAAAAAATTATTTTTTTCTTGAAACAAAGATTTCGTCAATGACGCCATATTCCTTTGCTTCTTCCGCACTCATATAGTTGTCACGATCAGTGTCTTTTTCGATAATTTCAATACTTTTGCCAGTGTTCTCGCTAAGCATCCTATTCAAATTTTTCTTGATTTTTTGGATATGATTTGCTTGGATTGCGATATCGCTGGCTTGACCTTGTGCGCCACCAAGTGGTTGGTGAATCATAATTTCACTGTTTGGAAGAGCAAATCTTTTACCCTTTGTTCCACCTGCAAGAAGGAATGCGCCCATTGACGCAGCACGGCCAACGCAAATTGTGGAAACATCGCACTTGATGTATTTCATTGTGTCATAGATTGCAAGTCCTGCTGAAACGCTACCGCCAGGACTGTTGATATAAAGTGAGATATCTTTGCCTGGATTTTTGCCTTCAAGATAGATAAGTTGCGCAACAATAATGTTCGCACTCTCATCAGTCACCTCTCCGTTCAAAAACACAATGCGGTCTTCAAGCAATCTTGAATAGATATCATAAGACCTTTCTGATGCGCCATTTTGGTCAACAACCATAGGAATTAACATAAATTATCCTCCCTAAAAAACATCTTTTTATGCTTTCTTGTTTTTATCTTTAATGAATACAACAAGTTTATTCATAAGTGCTTGGTTTTCAAAGTAAGCAATGTCGTCTGGTGAGAGAGATGCTTTAATGTCATCAAGCTTAACTTTGAATTGGTCAGCATAAGCTGAAATTTCCTTGTCAAGTTCTTCTTCACTGACTTGGAGTTTGTTTTCTTCAATAATTTTTTGAAGAACAAGGCGTGTTTTAACATTCTTTTCAGCGTCAGGCATTCTTTCTTCTTCGAACTCCTCTTCGCTCTTACCGATATATTCAAGATAAGCTTTAAGAGTCATGCCTTGATGAGCAAGCCTGTGTTCAAAGTCATGCAAAATGTGATGAACTTCGTGGTGAGTCATGCTGTGAGGAATTTCAACCTTACTGTTTTCAACAATCTCTTCAATAAGAGCCATTTCATAATCTTTTTCAGCTTGCTCACTTGCTCTCTTTTCAAGTGTATCCTTAACGCTTGCCTTATATTCATCCAATGTTTCAAATTCTGTGGTATCTGAAATAAATTTATCGTCAATATTTGGCAAAATTTTTCTTTCAACCTTGTTTACTGTGATTGCAAACACAGCTGGCTTTCCTGCAAGTTCCTCTGCTTGATAAGATGCTGGGAAAGTCACATTAATATCCTTACTTTCACCTTTTTTGAGTCCAACAATTTGCTCTTCAAAACCTTCAATGAAAGTATGAGAGCCGATTTCAAGGCGGTAATCTTTTGCAGTGCCACCTTCAAACTTAACCCCATCAACTGAGCCTGAAAAGTCGATTGTTGCAAAGTCGCCATTATTAACTTTATCTTCACTTTCTTCATAACGAGCGTGAGCTTCTCTGAATCTTTCGATTTCAGCGCTGATTGCTTTCTCGTCAACCTTGGCAGGTTTAACTTTTGCTTTAAGTCCAGTTAAGCTTGCAAGAGTAACTTCTGGCATAAGCGCAAAAGTGAGAGTTGCTTCAATACCTTTGTCAATAGTGAAAGAGTTCATCTCAACTCTTGGTGACTCAGCAGGTTTAACCTCACTGTTTTCAAGCAAAAATTTTGAATATTCATTTGATATAACCTCTTCAAAAGCGTCATCAAAGAAAACTGTGTCGCCGTAAGTTTGTTCAATAACCCTTCTTGGTGCTTTACCTTTGCGGAAGCCTTGAACGTTATATTTGCCCTTTGTGTTTTGGTAGGCTTTCTCGACTGCCTTTTCCCATTCTTCTTTTGAAATGGTAACTTTAAGTTGTCCTTCTTTTTCTTTCTTTTCGTATGTATACATGTTTTTCTCCTTTTTTTCGACTTAAACATGATACCACATTCTCAAATATAAATCAAGCAAAAACAAATAATGTGCCAAATAATATTGACACATTACATTTCTTATTGTCGAATTAAAATCACTATTGTTGTTATCATTATGGTGACAGCAACCAAAATCTTTCCGATTTCGATAAGTTTTTCTCGTCTGAGTGACTTTTTGAATTTCTTTTTTAGGCTTTCTCTGCCCATTTGGATATCTTCACTTGTAAGTTCAGACGAATTGATAAGATAGACAAGATACATTTCAAACCTTTCTTCAAATTTTTTGTGGAAAGAAAAAATATATCCAACTATAAATTCAACTGTCCAGTAAGCAGACAATAGAATTAAAAAAGAAAGTGAAATATAAACGCTTGCACTAAAAACATCTTTTAAAAGTGCAAAAAGCACAGACATAAACACTAGTATTGATGATACAATCCACTTTCTTTTCATAATTTTTTATTTTCTTTTGTTTTAGATATTTTTAAACTTCCGTTTAAATCACAACCAAAATATAAAGCACTGCGATTGTGACAACAAAGATGATGTAAAAAACAAGCCAAGCGATATGTTTATGGCTTTTAACCCAATAAAAAGCAAGAATCATTGCAAGGATATAAGCAATCACTTCACCTATTGAGCGAAAAACATTTTCCACATTGGTGTTACCTTTGAAGCAGGCAGACAAGAGAAGCGCTATCGCAATGCAAGCGATTCCAATATACGCACAAAAGGAAAGAATTTTGTTTGACACCAAAGCCTTGCCTTTATTTTTTGAATCTTTTGAAGCATTTTCAATCTTTTGAAGATCTTTTTCTTCCATTCTCCCTCCCTATTTTTGACAAATTTGCCATGCAAGGTCAACAGTCTTGTTTGAATAACCCCATTCGTTATCATACCAAGCAACAAGCTGAACAAAAGTTGGACTCATCATAATTCCTGCTTTAACATCGAAAATCGATGTTCTTGGGTCACCAATAAAATCACTTGAAACAACGTCGTCGTCTGTCCAGCCAAGAATACCATTAAGTTCTTCCTTAGAAGCTTTTTTGATTGCCTTCACAATATTTTCATAGGTTGTTGGCTTTAATAATTTAACTGTAAGGTCAACAGCAGAAACGTTCAAAGTTGGAACTCTGAAACTCTTGCCAGTAAGCTTGCCTTTAAGGCTTGGCAAAACCTCACCAACAGCTTTTGCAGCGCCTGTTGAAGATGGAATGATGTTATATGACGCCGCTCTTCCACCTCGCCAATCTTTCTTTGAAGGCCCATCAACAGTAAGTTGAGTGGCTGTGACTGAGTGAACTGTTGTCATAATGCCTTCTTCAATTCCAAAATTATCGTTTATCACCTTTGCAAGTGGCGCAAGGCAGTTTGTTGTGCAAGAAGCATTAGACACAACTTTTTCGCCCTTGTATTCATTGTTATTGACACCCATAACAAACATAGGCATATTTTTGCCAGGTGCCGAAACAACAACTTTTTTTGCTCCGCCGTCAAGGTGTTTTACTGCGTCTTCATACTTAGTAAATTTTCCTGTTGCTTCGATAACCACATCAGTGCCAGCACTAGCCCAGTTGATGTTTTGTGGTTCCTTTTCAGCAAAGAATACGATAGGCTTGCGGTTGACATAAAGTTTTCCATCTTTAATTGATGCTACACCGTCAAACTTTCCGTGAATTGTGTCGTGCGTTAGAAGATATAGTCCATATTCAAGGTCGATAAATGGGTCATTGACAGCAACAACAACCACATCTTCACGATTTGCGCAAACTCTCAAAACAAGTCTGCCAATTCTTCCAAAACCATTGATACCAATTTTAACCTTTTTCATTTTCATCCTCCCTTTTATTTTCAATCATCACTTCCTTTGCAGTTTTATAATTTTTCTGTCCAACAGTTAAACTGAATATTAACATAAGTATACAAAAAAATGCAATTCCAAGGCAAATTATGTCAAGGCATGCTATGAGAAGCCCTCCAACGATTGAAACCTTAACAAAAAGAGCAAGACAAGTTGTTATAACTGCGCCAATGACAAGCGGAAGAAAAATGGCAAGCATAAGCATGGCATTATATTTTTTATTCTGCACCTTTCTTGCTGGTGCGCCTTTGCCATCGATTACCTCATGTGTGCATCCTTTCCAGCGGTCAACTCTTGTTGCAAAGGAAAAGTTTTCAGCCTCAGAAAGCACTTCTGCAAGGTCATCATCAAAAGCGATAAGAGAGGTGTCACCCTGAAAGGTTTTAACGCCAAAAATTGTCTTGGTTATAAATTGCCAAAAATCTTTTAGATATTTTAAAATGCGGTTAGATTTCTGACTTTCGCAATAGGTTATTTGTGCATTTGAATTTTTTAGTTGCGAATATTCTTCAAAAGAAATAGGTCGCCTGCAAATGACAACCTTTCCGCTTGGCAAAAAGTTTTTCATTGCATTCAAGATTTCTTCTTTATTGCTACCCTTTTCATAGACAGTGACATCAACATTAGGCATATTTAAATTTAGTTCACTCACCAAATTTTCAGTCACGCCAACAAAAATTTTCGCATCACTATTGAGTGCAATTTTGGTTATGCCTGAAATATATGATGCAGGATTTTCAACGATTGGAATGATGAGGTTTGTCATTTTTCCTCCTATAATTTTTTAATTCGTCTTGCGTGTCTACCGCCTTCAAAGTCAGTTGTCAAAAAAGTTTTCACAATCTTGATTGCTTTGCGTGGTTTCATAAATCTGCCTGGCAAACACAAAACATTTGCATCATTGTGCATGCGTGCAAGTGAGGCAATTTTAACTGACTCACAAACGCTGGCGCGAATTTTTGGATTGCGGTTGGCTGCAATACACATTCCAATCCCTGAGCCACAAATATAGATGCCAACATTTCTTGAATCTTCTGCCACTTTGGCGTTTCCAGCCTTGGCAAAATCTGGATAATCATCCAGTTGTTCACGACTATATGAACCAACATCAATAGTAATGATGTTTTCCTTATTTAAGAATTTTTTAATCTCCTCTTTGAGAAGATATCCTGCATGGTCACTTGCTAAAATAATCATAACTCATTTCTCCAATTTGATATTTTATTTATAAGGATGTCCACACCCTTTTCTATTTCTCTTGCCGTCTGCCTGTAAACATCAAGGTTCTGACCATAGGGATCGGAAATCTCTCTGCCAAGAAGAGAAACAAAAGAAATAACTTTTCCGCCTTTTAATTTGTCTTTTTGTGCGTCAGTCATTGTGACATAAAGCGTTCCCAAATCAAGTTTTTTCAAAGCCACACTCTTTCGATTTGATGCAAGCGCGCCCATTTCTTTGAGAACAATTTTTGCATTCTCGGCAATATTCTCGCCATGTGCGTTCAAGCCTTTTGATGAAAAAGAGAACTCCTTTTCCTTCAATAATTTCGCTTTTTTCTTGGCAATACGTTCTGCCATAATTGACCGACAAGTGTTGCCAGTGCAAATGAAACAAATCTTAATCATCTGTCACTCCATGATTTAATATTAGCATAATATTAAAAAAAAACAAAGTAAAAACTTTATTTGATAAAAAACAAAACAAAATTTTATAATAATTTTGGCTTATTTTTTAGATTTTTTACCTTGTTTTGCAACATTTATATTCTTAATTTGATTTTTTTGCCATAATTTATCAAGATTGTATTTTTCTCGTGCCACAGGAATAAAACTGTGAATAACAATATCTTCAAGATCAAAGATAATCCATTCTCCCTTATTAAAACCTTCTGGTTGAACATCAATTCCTGCAAATTCAAGAAAATCTGTTGCCAATTTTTTATTCTCCAAAAAGTTTGGGCTTGTCAAAATAATAACAATCTTTGCAAGGCGTTTTTCTTTTGACAAATCGTAAACGCAAATATCTTTGCATTTTTGCCCATTCAAAAAATTAATAATTGACTCAATTTTTTCTTCCACAACAGCCTCGCTTTATATCTATATATTATAAAATTGCAAAATAAATGTCAAGCGATAACAAAGGCATGCTAAGAAATTAAAAAATAAATATGCAAACAAGTTTAATTATTATAAATTTTGTCAAGAATTATCGCATGAAAAAAGTTTTGTTTATATTTCAAATAATCATCAAATTTCTGCTAATTTTTTTGGCTGTTTTTATTTGGATGAGATATCTTATAAAAGAGCTTTGGCTTTCAATTTTAGTTGCTCTCAGCATAACGTTTGCGATTGATTTCTTATCGCGATTCATTTTCAAAAAAATCAGCAAAAGAAAGGAAATGAAAGTTCAAGAAAAAGAAGAAGCTGAGGATTTGTTTTTGTCTATCGCGACACAAGAAAAACCGCTTGATTTTTTCTTTAAACTCGCAAAAACCAGACACGAAAACTCGGTTAAGAAAAAATCACACATCATTATTGACCATGGTGAAGATGGCAAAGTTATCCTCTATCCTTTTCTATCTTTTGAGCCACTAAATGCAAACGATATAGCACAAATTATAAATATAATACAAAAAGAAAAATGTCAAAAGCTTGTGATAATCTGTGGAGAAATTGACAAATCAGCACCCTCTTTTGCAAAAAATTTTGACTTGAAAATAACCTTACTTGACAAGTTTGCAACGTATATGAACCTTTATAAAGAATACAACCTATATCCAGAAAAAACATTAAAATATAAAAAAGAAAAATCACTTGCGTTCAAAGAGCTCGTTGCCTTTTCTTTCAATCGCGCTAGGACAAAAGGTTATCTTCTCTCAGCGCTCATTCTCTTTCTTTCAAGCCTGATTATCAGACCAAGCATATATTACTGCATCGTCGCTTCACTTCTGCTTGTCTTTGCCGTGATATCCTACTCCAACCCCCGCTACAATGTCAAAACGTCCAGTGAAATTTTATAGAACACTCGGTGTCTTATAAATAAATTGTTGGATTTTTTAACAAAAAAAACAGTTTCTTAATAATGTATAGACAAAAAAAACAGCTCAAATTTT
The DNA here is from genome assembly GCA_948439925.1 of uncultured Clostridia bacterium. Lineage (GTDB taxonomy): Bacteria > Bacillota > Clostridia > Christensenellales > UBA1242 > Caccovivens. The sequence goes on along the minus strand of CAOJNR010000021.1, from coordinate 3,506 downwards.
TCATAAGCTGTTTTTTATTTTTATATAAGTTTAGCCTTAATGCCAAAATCTCATTTTTTTAAGCTGAAATTTTAACCATATCAAAGCCATTATCAATAAGAATTTTCAAAACATCAACTTTATTTTGAGTTGTGTCCTGACCAATCACACCAGCAGGTGCTGGAAAATTGTCAATCTTATCAAACGCGAAATAATCCTTGAACACTTCTTCTTGATTTGTGCTTTCAGTCACGTAGATTTTTTTGATTTCCTTACCAATGCGATTGCCGTTTTCGTCAAGAAGGATTATATCAGCATAAGTTCCTTCAACTGAACTTGCAACTGTTTCACCACCATAAACTTCACCAATATTTATTCCAATTTTGTTGGACACTTGGATACTTATAAAGATAACATTTTTGTTAAGTGCAGTATTTGCAGAAGCTGAGCCAACAAGACCTGCGATTTTGTTTTTTGCATAGGTGTAAATTTTGCCTTTAACCACGCTTGAAGAAATTGTGCTTTCGCCAGCAAGATCGCCAGCCAAACCACCAATACTTTCTTGACCAATCAGGTTGACATTTGCAAATGACTTGTCAATTTTGACACTATTTGCACTGCCCACAAGACCGCCAATAGTATTTCCGTTTGATTTAATATACGCATTAGCTTCACTTGTCAAAATATCAACTGAATCTGCCTCACCAACAAGTCCACCCAAGTTTTTGCCTGAAACTGAAAGAATTTGAATATTTGAATATGAATTTTCAATTTTTCCAGCGTTTTGTTTTCCCACAAATCCACCAGCAATTTCTTTTGCAACAAGCTTGCCATCAACTTGACAGTTGGAAATTTTGCCACCATCATTTAACCCGCTAAGTCCACCAACAATATCTTGACCAATAATGCTAACATTTTTTAATTTTACGTTTTGAACAAGCGCACTGACATTGTCTGCTTTGCCAAGTTTAGCAAACAGACCAGAATAAGAAGTTCGAGCAAACATTTTCATATTTTTTATCTCAAAATTTCCACCATTAAAGTAACCTGCAAAAGCATTTTCTTGTGCTATTGGAGTCCATTCATGTGCCGACAAGTCAATATTGTCAGTCATAACAAAATATTTGCCAGCGAAAGTTTCGTTATTCACATTGCTTAGACCTGAGAGGTATGCAAGATTGCCAGCAGATGCAATTTTGTAAGGGTTCTTTTCACTGCCATCACCGATAAATTTAACAGCGTAATATTCCCAAATATCTGGAACATTGTTTAAAGGAATTGGATAGAACGCCTCTGAAATCTTAAAATGTGACCAAGCGTTTGTCATTGACCAATTTTCATTCTCAGTTAAAAAAGTCTGTCCTAAAATTTCTTGTCTGAGATTTGCTTTCTTTGTTGCACCAGTTGTCGCCAAAGTTGAAGCTTCGAGGTCAGCGTTTGAAAAGTAGCAATTTTTGAACAAAGTGTTTCCTGTTGCCCCTTCATCATTCATCACCGCAAGCAGACCATACGCTCTTCCAACCTCACTTGAATAATCAAACTCGCCAAAATTTAAAACATCAGTGAGTTTGATTGAAGTGTTCTGCGTATATGTGCCATATGCCACGCCATAAGCAGAGTGACCTTTAAGATCACCGCCGTTATAGCATTGATTGATAGTTAAACTGTCATAAGTTCGACCAACCAAACCACTTGCAATGCCAATAGTTTGAAGATTTCCCAAATTGAAGCAATCAACAATCAAAGTTGTTCCAGAAAGATTATTGTTTTTATCAATTTCACCAACAAGACCACCTGCCAAGTAATAGGCTTCAAGCGTTCCGAAATTATATGACCCGCGAATTTCGTTATCGCCTCTTGCTGAGCCAACCAAACCACCCGTTGAATACTTGTCCATATTGGCAGAATGGTTAATAATATTTCCTTGATTTGAGCAGTTTATAATTTTTGAAGAGGTTATATCTCCAACTATTCCACCTATTCCGATTCTGCCAGACACGTTTTCTTCAATGTTTATATAATTGTGAACATTTTTAAGTGTTCCATATTCCAACTTGCCGACAACTGCACCGCTTGAAATCACGTTGATTCCATTTGAAATTTTTCCAGTGACAATAGTCAAGTTTTCAATCGTTGCACCAGTTGAAGCAAAGCCGATAAGTCCAGAGTATTCCATATCGCTAAATTGTTGACTGATAAACATGCCATAAATTTTGTGACCATTTCCGTTCAAGTTGCCCATAAAGATAGACTGATTGTTTATGTTTTTCGCTGAAATAGGCACCCAATAGTGCGCAGACAAATCAAGATCATTCATGATTTCAATATACGTGCTACTTGAAATATAATTTCCTTCATTTGAAACATGGGCAAAATAAGCAAGGCCTTCTGGCGTGTAAACTTTATATGGATCAGACATAACGCCACGTCCAGAAATGTTTTTGCCGTCAATTTTTGTCGCATAGTTGCCACTTATCGTCCAAGTGTCTTTGTTAATTGGCGCATTTATTAAAAGTTCTGTTCCGTCATTTCCATTTGGATCACCACTACCCTTTGGCAAAGAAAATACTATTGCACAAACAACACCTGCAATAATTGCTAATGATCCCAAAATTATCAACAAAATTTTTAATTTTTTCACAACCCCTCCAACAAACACATGCAAACATTTATATTTTTCGTTTTTATTTTTTTTCTTAAAAATATAGTCAATTTTTTCAGTGCTATTAAACAAGCTTTTAACAATTTCTTATTAAGCAACACACTTCACAAAAACGAAGAATTCTATCATAAAAATTATAAAATAAAAAAGCCAAAAAGTCAAGTGCTTTTATGGCAATTCAATGTGTTTGAAATCTTTCTTGGTTGATTTTTTATAAACGATGACCATTGAGCCTATCACCTGCACGGCTTCTGCGTCAAGGCTTGAACAAATCATCTCACAAATTTCCTTTGCTGAATAAGATGAATTTTTTAAAACTTTGATTTTTATAAGTTCGCGAGCGTCCAAAAGTTCACGAATGGCAATGTATGAGTTTTCACCAAGTCCGTCTTTACCCACTTGCATAACAGGATCAAGTGCATTGCCAAGCCCTCTCAAAAAAGCTCTTTGTTTTGTTGTTATCATTTTGGTCTTTCCTTTTATTTCTGAAATTTTGATATTTGTCACATAATCTGATGAAAAACTTTAAAATATAATAGAAAAATTTTTATCATTTTTATATAATTTCATATTGACATATCATTTTAAAACTGATGTTTTTCTAAAAAAACAACGCATATTTTTCTTCGAAAGCTCGATAAATATTAGTCCATATATTCAAAGATTATATCCTTGATTCTAACGCTATCTCCGCTTTTGAGCCCACGCTCTTTGAGCATATCAATTATCCCCATATCTTGAAGGCGCGTTTGGAAATAAGCAAAGGAAAGTGTGTCAGAAAGAATAACTCCGCGGATGAAGTTGTCAATTCGACCACCGCTAACCACAAACGTTCCGTCGTCTTCACGAGTGATTTCAACAGAGT